>NZ_JBFAVI010000008.1:0-88802 GCF_040679695.1 Micromonospora sp. NPDC052213 | reverse complement strand
CCGTACGGGGCCAGGGGTTAAAATACCGCCCGATATTTAACTAAAGCCCCCCCGGAATTGGGGGGGGGCGCCTTTCTCAGGACCGACAGGTCAGCCCTTCATCAGCTCCGCAGCCTTGCGCTCCAGGTCCTCCAGACCGCCGCACATGAAGAAGGCCTGCTCGGGGAAGTGGTCGTACTCGCCCTCGCTGATCTTCTTGAACGCCTCGATGGTCTCCTTGATCGGGACCGTCGAGCCCGGCACGCCGGTGAACTGCTCGGCGGCGTAGGTGTTCTGCGACAGGAAGCGCTCGATCCGCCGCGCGCGCTGCACGGTGATCTTGTCTTCCTCGGAGAGCTCCTCGATACCGAGGATGGCGATGATGTCCTGCAGGTCCTTGTACTTCTGCAGGATCCGCTTCACCTCGGTCGCCACCGCGAAGTGCTCGGCGCCGACGAACTCCGGGGCGAGGATCCGGGACGAGGACGCCAGCGGGTCCACGGCCGGGTAGATGCCCTTGTCGGAGATCGACCGCTCCAGGTTGGTGGTCGCGTCGAGGTGGGCGAACGTGGTGGCCGGGGCGGGGTCGGTGTAGTCGTCCGCCGGCACGTAGATCGCCTGCATCGAGGTGATGGCCTGGCCCCGGACGGAGGTGATCCGCTCCTGGAGCTCGCCCATCTCGTCGGCCAGGGTCGGCTGGTAACCCACGGCGCTCGGCATACGGCCGAGCAGGGTGGAGACCTCCGAACCCGCCTGAGTGAAGCGGAAGATGTTGTCGATGAAGAGCAGCACCTCCTGCTTCTGCACGTCGCGGAAGTACTCCGCCATGGTGAGCGCGGAGAGCGCCACCCGCAGCCGGGTGCCCGGCGGCTCGTCCATCTGGCCGTAGACCAGCGCGGTCTTGTCGATGACGCCGGACTCGGTCATCTCGGCGATGAGGTCGTTGCCCTCACGGGTGCGCTCACCCACGCCGGCGAAGACCGAGGTACCACCGAAGTTCCGGGCGACACGGGTGATCATCTCCTGGATGAGCACCGTCTTGCCCACGCCGGCGCCGCCGAACAGGCCGATCTTGCCGCCCTTCACGTACGGGGCGAGCAGGTCGATGACCTTGATGCCGGTCTCCAGCATCTCGGTCTTCGGCTCCAGGTCCGCGAAGGCCGGGGCCTTGCGGTGGATCTGCCAGTGGTCGTCCGGGTTGAGCGTCTCGCCCTCGGTGAGGTTGAGGCACTCGCCGATCGCGTTGAACACGTGGCCCTTGACCGCGTCGCCCACCGGAACGGTGATCGGCGAACCGGTGTCCCGCACCTCGGCACCGCGGACCAGGCCGTCGGTCGGCTGCATCGAGATGGCGCGGACCATGTTGTCACCCAGGTGCTGGGCGACCTCCAGGGTCAGCGTCTTCTCACCGCCGGAGAGGGTCACGTCCACGTGCAGGGCGTTGAACAGGGCCGGCATGGCGTCGCGCGGGAACTCGGCGTCGACGACCGGGCCGATGACCCGGACCACGCGACCCGTGGCCGTCTTGGTCTCTACTGGGGCAGTCATCACACTTCACTTCCCGACGCGGCCAGCGCGTTCGCGCCGCCGACGATCTCGCTGATCTCCTGGGTGATCCCGGCCTGGCGAGCCGAGTTCATCTCACGCGTGTACTTCTCGATCATCTCTTCGGCGTTGTCGGTGGCGCTCTTCATCGCCCGCCGCCGGGCCGCCGACTCGCTGGCCGCCGACTCCAGCAACGCCGCGTAGATCCGCGTGTTGATGTACTTCGGCAACAGCGCGTCGAGCAGCGCCTCCGCCTCCGGCTCGAACTCGTACGCCGGCAGCAGACCCTCGGACCGGGGACGGTCCTCCACCTGCATCGGCCCGATGATCTTCGCGACCGGGGTCTGGGTCATCAGGGAGTGGAACTCGGTGTAGACGATGTGCAACTCGTCGATCCCGAGCACCCCGTCCGGCCCGGCGCCGCCGTCGACGTCGTCCGCGCCGGCCGTGAACGCCTTGATCAGCGTCTCGCCCACGGCGCGGGCGTCGGCGAACGTCGGCTGCTCCGAGAAGCCGGTCCAGTTCTCCTCGATCGGCCGGTCACGGAACCGGAAGAAGCCGACGCCCTTGCGCCCGATGACGTAGAGCACCGGCTCCTTGCCGTCGGCGCGGAGCCGGGCGATCAGCGACTCCGCCGTCTTGATCGCGTTGGAGCTGTAACCGCCGGCCAGGCCACGGTCGGAGGTGACCAGCAGGACACCCGCCCGCCGCACCCGCGGACGCGGGGTGAGCAGCGGGTGGTCGATCCGCGCGTTGGACGCCAGCGCCGTGAGCACACCGGTGATGGCCTGGGCGTACGGCAGGGACGCCTCCACCCGGGCCTGGGCCTTGGCGATCCGGCTCGTCGCCACGAGCTCCATCGCCTTGGTGATCTTCTTCATCCCCTTCGCCGAGCGGATCCGTTGACGAAGAACGCGTACCTGGGCCGCCATGAATCAGCCCTTACTGGTTCTCGACCGGGCGGTCGGTCGTGCCGTCGCGGAAGCGGGTCACCGTCTCGCGGTTCTCCTCGCCCTCGAGCGGCGTGGCCGGGGCCTCGTTGATCCGACGCTCGTCGGCCTTGCCGAGGAAGAGCTGCTTGAACTCGGTGATGGCGCGGTCGAGCGAGGCGACGATCTCGTCGTCCCACTTGTTGTCGGCGATCCCGGCCAGCACACCCTCGTGCTTGTGGCGCAGGTACTGGAGGAACTCCGACTCGAAGCGGCGGACCTCACCCACGGGGATGTCGTCCAGCTTGCCCTCGGTGCCGGCCCAGACCGAGACGACCTGCTCCTGCACCGGGAACGGCGAGTAGTTCGACTGCTTCAGCAGCTCGACCAGGCGGGAACCGCGCTCCAGCTGGGCGCGGGAGGCCTTGTCCAGGTCGGAGGCGAAGGCGGCGAACGCCTCCAGCTCGCGGAACTGGGCCAGGTTCAGCCGCAGCGAACCGGCGACCTTCTTCATCGGCTTCACCTGCGCGGCGCCACCGACCCGGGAGACCGAGGTGCCGACGTTGATGGCCGGCCGGACGCCCTGGTTGAACAGGTCGGTCTCGAGGAAGATCTGGCCGTCGGTGATGGAGATGACGTTGGTCGGGATGAAGGCCGAGATGTCGTTGGCCTTCGTCTCGATGATCGGCAGGCCGGTCATCGAGCCCCCGCCCAGCTCGTCGGAGAGCTTCGCACAGCGCTCCAGCAGCCGGGAGTGCAGGTAGAAGACGTCACCCGGGTACGCCTCGCGACCCGGCGGGCGGCGCAGCAGCAGCGACACGGCGCGGTACGCCTCGGCCTGCTTGCTCAGGTCGTCGAAGACGATCAGGACGTGCTTGCCGCCGTACATCCAGTGCTGTCCGATGGACGAGCCGGTGTAGGGGGCGAGGTACTTGAAGCCGGCCGGGTCGGAGGCCGGGGAGGCGACGATGGTCGTGTACTCCATCGCACCCGCCTCCTCCAGGATGCCCTTGATCGAGGCGATCGTGGAGGCCTTCTGGCCGATGGCGACGTAGATGCAGCGGACCTGCTTCTTCGGGTCGCCGGAGCGCCAGTTCTCCCGCTGGTTGAGGATGGTGTCCAGCGCGACCGTGGTCTTGCCGGTCTTCCGGTCGCCGATGATCAGCTGACGCTGGCCCCGGCCGATCGGGGTCATGGCGTCGACCGCCTTGAGACCGGTCTGCAGCGGCTCGTCGACCGACTGCCGGGCCATCACGTTCGGGGCCTGGAGCTCCAGCTCGCGGAAGCCCTCGTTGGCGATGTCGCCGAGCCCGTCGATCGGCTGGCCGAGCGCGTTGACCACGCGGCCGAGGAAGGCGTCGCCGACCGGCACGGAGAGCACCCGGCCGGTGCGCTTGACGCGCTGGCCCTCTTCGAGCTTGGCGGAGTCACCGAGAACGACGACACCGATCTCCCGGACGTCGAGGTTCAGCGCCACACCCAGGGTGCCGTCCTCGAACTCCAGGAGCTCGTTGGTCATGGTCGAGGGGAGGCCCTCGACGTGGGCGATGCCGTCGCCGGTGTCGGCGACGGTGCCGACCTCCTCGCGGGAGACGTCGGACGTGTAGGAGGAGACGTAGCGCTCCAGGGCGCCGCGGATCTCCTCCGTCGAGATGGTCAGCTCGGCCATCCTCTGCTTCCTTAAGTATCAGGGGCCCGGGATACCTAGTACCGACCGGTCCGAATGGCGTCTATTCTCAGGCGGCTGGACGGCAGGGCCGTCTCAGCGCTTCGCGAGCGCGTTGCGGGTCTCGTTGAGGCGGCGCAGGACGGTGCCGTCGTACAGGTCGGAGCCGACCCGAACACTCACGCCACCGAGCACTCCCGGGTCCACCGTCTGCTTGACGGAAACCTCTCGACCGTATATCGCGGAGAGGCTCGCGCCCAGCCGGCGCTCGTCCTCGTCACTCAACGGGGCCGCGACGGTCACGTACGCCACCTGCCGGTCCCGCCGGTCGGCGGCGAGCTCGACCAGCCGGGTGAGCGCCCCGGTGAAGGAGCGTCCCCCGAACCCGCCCAGCGCCGCCTCGACGAGGCGGAGGGTGGCCGGGCGGGCCTTGCCGGCGAGCAGCTCGCGGGCCAGGGCGGCCCGCTGCCCGACCGGGGCGATCGGGTCCGACAGCGCGTTGGAGAGCGCCGACTGACCGGAGACCACCTGACCGAAGCGGAACAGCTCGTCCTCGACCTCGCCGAGGTCGCCGGCCGAGTCGGCGCTGGCCAGCAGCGCCTCCACGCCGAGCCGCTCGGCACCGTCGAGCAGCTCCGACGGCGCCGACCAGCGGCCGGAGACCAGCGAGGCGACCAGGTCGAGCGCCTCGGCGCCGATCTTGCCGCGCAGCAGCTCGCCGAGCAGGGCGGTGCGGTCCGCACCCGAGCGGGCCGGGTCGGAGAGCGCCCGGCGCAGCCGCGGCTCGCGCCGCAGCAGGTCGGCGACGGAGAGGATGTCGTCGGCGGTGGTGGCCACCGCCGACGGCTCCGCGCCGCGGACGTACGCGTCGAGGCGCTCGGCCGCGACCTTGTACGACTCCCGGCTGGCGGCCTGCATCAGCGGGCCCCCGCGCTCTCGAGACCGCTCAGGAACCGGTCGACGGTGCCCTTGCGACGCGCCTCGTCGGCGAGCGACTCACCGACGATCTTGCTGGCCAGGTCCACCGCGATCGTGCCGACCTCGGTGCGCAGCTCGCGCACGATGGTCGCCCGCTCGGCGGCGAGCTGCTCCTTGCCGGCCGCGATGATCCGGTCGGACTCCTCCCGCGCCTTGGCGAGGATGTCCTGCCGGATGCCCTCGGCGTCGGCCCGGGCGTCGTCCCGGATCTTCGCGGCGTCGGTGCGCGCCTCGGCGAGCTGCGCGCGGTACTGCTCGAGGAGCTGGTTGGCCTCGGCCTGGGCGGCCTCGGCGCGCTTGATGCCGCCCTCGATCGCGTCCACCCGAGCCTGGAACGTCTGCTCCATGCGGGGGAAGACGAACTTCATCAGCACGACGCAGAGCAGGGCGAAGGCGATGCCGCCCACCACGATCTCCTGCCAGATCGGCACGATCGGGTTGTGGGTCGACTCACCACCCTCAGCGGCGAGCAGGAACATGGAAGACCTCCCGGTCGAGGGGCGGGATTAGAGGTTGCCCTGCCAGATGAAGCCGAAGGCGATGCCCAGCAGCGCGAGCGCCTCGATGACGGCGAAGCCGATCCAGACGTACGGCAGGGTCATCCGGGACGACTCCGGCTGGCGGGCGGTCGACTGGATGTAGGCGGCGAAGACCAGGCCGACACCGATGCCCGGGCCGATGGCCGCGAGACCGTAGCCGATGGCGGCGGTGCTGCCCTCTACCGCGGCGTAGATGTCCATTAGTGGGTTCCTCCTGGTTATCACGCGTGACGGTCACGCGGGACGACAACTGTTGGTGCGAGGTGGATCAGTGCTCGTCGGCGAGCGCGCCCTGCACGTAGCTGGCGGTCAGCACGGTGAAGACGTAGGCCTGCAGGACGATCACCAGGAACTCGAGGAAGGTGAGCGCGACGGTCATCGCCCAGGACAGCACCGAGACGGGCGCGAGCCAGGCGTTGGCGTTGAGCATCGCGAAGCCGCCGAGCGTGAAGACCAGCAGGAGCATGTGGCCGGCGAACATGTTCGCGAAGAGACGCACGGCCAGCGAGAACGGCCGGACGAGGAAGGTCGAGAAGAACTCGATCGGGATCAGCAGCGGCAGGATGTACCAGGGCGCCGGCGGGATGAGCGAGTTCTTGATGAACTTCCCGGCGCCGTGGTGCTTGATGCCCGCGTAGATGAAGAGCACGTAGCTGATCACGGCGAGGAGGGCCGGGAAGGCGATGTGCGAGTTCGGCGAGATCTGGAACAGCGGCACGATCGCGAAGAAGTTGGTCAGCAGGATGAAGCAGAACAGCGTGGTGAAGTACGGCGCGAACCGCACACCCGCGTGCCCGATCATGTCGACCGCGATGTTGTTGCGCACGAAGCCGTAGATCGACTCGGCGATCCACTGCTTCTTGGTCGGCACCAGCTGCGGCTTACGGTAGCTGGCCAGGAAGAAGATGATCAGGACGCCGACGGCGATCCAGACCATGGCCGTGATCTTGGTGAACCAGTAGGAGTCGTGCGCACCCCAGGGCAGGATGCTGGGCAGGTAGAAGTCCTCCACGCTGGGTGGGAATGCCGCCTGGCCCGCTGCCAGGACGTTCGCCTGTCCGAACACCGCGTCCCTTCCTAAGTAGGCGTGCCGAGTCGACGGACGACCAGGATGATCCCCCCGGCCATGCCGAGCACGACGCCGATCCCGGTGGCGATGCCGCCGGTGTCGAGCCACTGGTCGACCAGCCAGCCGATGAAGCCCCACACGAGCATGCCCGCGATCAGGTATGTGAGCGCGGTCCAACCCTGGCCGGCTCCGGTCGGAACGTCGTCCGGGCCGCCGCTGGGTCGGGGGGGTTGGTCACCAGCCATGACGGGGCGAACGATATCAGCCGGGAATACGAGGCTGTGCCTCGCCCCCCGCACAACCGTCGTTGTGTGGGCCGGTGGCGGGCAGCGTCGTCTGTGGGCACGCTACTCCCCTTCCGCCAGCGTGGAAATGACCGGTGCCCGACACATTTCCGCGCCGCCCGAGCCGTGGGACACCCACCGCCTCCGCCACCACGGCGGGCTCAGCGGGAACGGCGGGCGTGCACGGTGGTGAGCCACCAGATGTGCACGCCGGTCCAGACCACCACCCCGGCGGCGATGCCCAGGCAGAGCGGGATCAGCCCGGGCCAGCCGGTCGACGCCACGGCCACCATCACGACGCCCAGCAGGGTCATCTTCGCCGCGTACAGGCCGAGGCCGAACGGGAGCACGAGCTGCGGATTCACCGAGTCGGCCCAGGCCAGCACCACCGTGGTCAGGGTGTAGCTGAGCGCCGTGACGCCCACCCCGGCCGCCGCGCCCAGCGCCGCGTCCGCGCCGCCGGCCAGCGCCCCCGCCAGCGCGGCCACCGCGATCAGCAGGCCGCTGGCGGCCAGCAGGACCGGCAGGTGCCGCAGCCGCCAGCGCCGGTCGGCCGCCGCGGTCGCCGCCGGCTCGCGCACCCCGGGCTCAGCCACGGGGGTACGCCGGGAAGTCGGCGACCAGCGCGGTCACCTCGGACGCGATCCGGGTCAGCTCGTCGGCGCCCCCCGGGGCGGCGGGATCGGTGCGCACCGCGCGGGCGATCAGCCCGGCGATCCGGCGCATCTCCCCCTCCCGCATCCCCTGGGTGGTCACGCTCGGGGTGCCGACGCGGATGCCGGAGGCCACCATCGGCTTCTGCGGGTCGTACGGGACGGCGTTCTTGTTCAGCGTGATGCCGGCGGCGTCGCAGCGGGCCTCGGCGTCCGCGCCGGTCACCCCGGCCTCGCGCAGGTCGATCAGGGCGAGGTGGGTGTCGGTGCCCCCGGAGACCGGGCGCATGCCCTCGGCGGCCAGCCCGGCGGCGAGCGCCTGCGCGTTGCTCACCACCTGCGCCGCGTACGCCTGGAACTCCGGCTGGGCGGCCTCGCGCAGCGCGACGGCCTTGGCGGCGACGGCGTGCATCAGCGGCCCGCCCTGGGTGAACGGGAAGACCGCCTTGTCGATGCGCTGGGCCAGCGGCTCCCGGCAGAGGATCATGCCGCCGCGCGGCCCGCGCAGCACCTTGTGCGTGGTGAAGCAGACGACGTCGGCGTGCGGCACCGGCGACGGGACGGCCTTCCCCGCGACCAGCCCGACGAAGTGCGCCGCGTCCACCATCAGGTACGCCCCGACCTCGTCGGCGATCTCGCGGAACCGCGCGAAGTCGATCAGCCGGGGATAGGCCGTCGCGCCACAGATGATCATCTTGGGGCGGTGCGCGAGGGCCAGGTCGCGCACCTCGTCGTAGTCGATCAGCTCGGTGTCCCGCCGGACGGTGTAGCCGACGGTGTGGAACCACTTGCCGGAGAAGTTCACCCGGCTGCCGTGGGTGAGGTGGCCGCCGTGCGGCAGGTCCATCGCGAGCACCGTGTCGCCCGGCTGCACCAGCGCGGCGTACGCGGCCAGGTTGGCGCTCGCCCCGGAGTGCGGCTGGAGGTTGGCGTGCTCGGCGCCGAAGAGCTCCTTGGCCCGGGCGATGCCGATCTCCTCGGCCCGGTCGACCTCGGCGCAGCCGCCGTAGTAGCGCCGGCCCGGGTAGCCCTCGGCGTACTTGTTGGTCAGCGTCGAGCCGAGCGCCGCCAGCACCGCCGGCGAGGTGAGGTTCTCGCTGGCGATCAGCTGGAGGCCGCCCCGGAGCCGGTCCAGCTCGCCCAGTACCACCCCGGCGATCTCCGGGTCCGTCGCGCGGAGCTGGTCGAAGTCCGGCCCCCAGAAGGTGCCCGTCTCAGTAGCCACAGCGCCAGAGTCTATTGGGCCGCACACTGGAAGCCGTGAGATGCCTGGTCACCGGAGCCACGGGTTACATCGGCGGGCGGCTCGCGCCCCGGCTGCTGGCCGAGGGGCACACGGTGCGCTGCCTCGCCCGCAGGGCCGGCCGGCTGCGGGACGTGCCCTGGGCGGCGCGCGCCGAGATCGCCGAGGGCGACCTGCGCAGGCCGGAGACCCTGGCGGCCGCGTTCGAGGGCGTGGACGTCGCGTACTACCTGGTGCACTCGCTCGGGCAGGCCGGCTTCGAGGCCGCCGACCGGGAGGCGGCGGCCCACTTCGCCGCCGCGGCCCGCGCCGCCGGCGTACGCCGGATCGTCTACCTCGGCGGGCCGGAGCCGGCCGCGGGCCGTCAGGTCCCGTCGGCGCACCTGCGCTCCCGGGCCGAGGTGGGACGCATCCTGCTCGACAGCGGGGTACCGACGGCGGTGCTGCGGGCGGCGGTGATCATCGGGTCCGGCTCGGCCTCGTTCGAGATGCTGCGCCATCTCACCGAGCGGCTGCCGGGCATGGTCACCCCACGCTGGGTCCGCAACCGGATCCAGCCGATCGCCGTCCGGGACGTGCTGCGCTACCTGGTCGGCTGCGCGAGCCTGCCGCCGGAGGTCAACCGCGCCTTCGACGTCGCCGGGCCGGACGTCCTCACCTTCCAGGACATGATGCAGCGCTACGCGCGGGTGGCCGGGCTGCGCCGCCGGATCATCGTGCCGGTGCGACCGCTGACCCCGGCGCTCTCCTCGTACTGGGTCGGGCTGGTCACCCCGGTGCCGAACGCGATCGCCCGGCCGCTGGTGGAGAGCCTGGTCCACGAGGCCGTCGCCCGCGAGCACGACATCGCCGCCCACGTTCCGGACCCGCCGGAGGGGCTGACCGGCTTCGACCAGGCGGTCGCGCTGGCGCTGGCCAAGGTGCGCGACGGCGAGGTGGAGACCCGCTGGTCGACGGCGAGCGTCCCGGACGCGCCCGCCGAGCCGCTGCCCAGCGACCCGGAGTGGTCCGGCGGCACCGCCTACACCGACGTACGGGAGCGGGTCGTGCACGCGCCGCCGGAGGCCCTGTGGCGGGTCGTCGAGGGCGTCGGCGGGGAGCACGGCTGGTACTCGTTCCCGCTGGCCTGGTCCGCCCGGGGCTGGCTGGACCGGCTGGTGGGCGGCGTGGGGCTGCGCCGGGGCCGGCGCGACCCGCACCGCCTCCGGGTCGGCGAGGCGCTGGACTTCTGGCGGGTGGAGGAGATCGTCCCGGGCGAGTTGCTGCGGCTGCGCGCCGAGATGCGGCTGCCCGGCCGGGCCTGGCTGGAGATGCGGGTGGCCCCGCTCGACGGCGGCCGCAGCCGCTACCACCAGCGGGCGGTGTTCCTGCCCCGCGGCCTGGCCGGGCACGTGTACTGGGGGGCGGTGGCGCCCTTCCACGCGGTGGTCTTCGGCGGGATGGCCCGCAACATCGCCCGGGGCGCCGAGCAGACCCGCTGACCCCCTGGCCCTGCCCGTGGGTCAGTTGCCCGTGCGGGCGCCGGTGACCCGGAAGGCGGTCGCCTCGCTGGGCGGCACGAAGTCCCGGACCGGCTCGTCGCGCAGGGCGAAGGAGAGCGTCTCGCCCACCGCCTCGACCAGTTGCGCCTGCACCCGCTGGCCGACCGCGTCGCGCGGGTCGTCGGGGTTGGTGGCGATCGAGGCGACCACCAGTTGCGGGGTGAAGGCGACCACGGTCTCGGTCGCGTACCCGTCCGAGCTGCCGGTCTTGCCGGCCACCGGGCGGCCGAGTTGCCGGCGCAGCCCCTCGGCGGTGCCGCGGTCGCACTCCCGGTACATCGACTGGTCGCCGACCGGGCAGCGGGCGGCGTCGGCCGCCGCCCGGGCCACGTCCGTGTCGACCACCTGCCGGCAGTCCGGCCGCGCGGCGGCCACCGGCCGGCCCGCCGCGTCGGTCACCGAGACGACGGGCAGCGGCGCGCACCACGTCCCCTCGGCCGCCACCGCCGCGTACGCGCCGGCGAGGTCGAGCGGGGTGGTGGCGGAGACGCCGAGGGTGAACGGCCCCCACTCGCGCGCCCCGTGGCGGGCCAGCCGGGCGTCGTCCCCGGCCCGGAACACGATCCCGAGCCGCTCGGCCATCTCCACCACGCGGTCCGCGCCGACCCGCTCGGCCAGCCAGGCGAAGTAGGTGTTGACCGAGCTGCCGAACGCCGTCCACATGGTGTGTTCGCCGTCCATGTCGCTGTTGGCGTTCTGGGGGCACCAGTACCCGTCGCAGCTCGCCGCCCCGGTCGACGGGAAGTCGGTCACGATCCGCTCCGGCGCGTCGAACTCCGTGTCCAGCGGCAGCCCGGACTCCAGCGCGGCCAGCATGGTGAACATCTTGAACGTCGAGCCGGCCTGGTAGCCGTCGATCGCCCCGCCCCCGGCGACCAACTGGTTGACCGTGTTCGGGTGGTTCTTCTGCCCGGCCGGGTTGTCGGCCACGCTGTAGTTCCGGTTCACCGCCATGGCGAGCACCCGACCCGTGCCGGGCTGGACCACCGCCGTCGGCGCCGCCCGGCGGTCGTCCAGGGAGTAGATCCGGCGGACCTGCTCGGTGGCGGCACGCTGCACGGCCGGGTCGAGCGAGGAGACGATGGTGAAGCCGCCCCGGCGCAGCGTGAGCTGCCGCTCGTCGACCGTCGCGCCGAACGCCGGCTGGGCGTTCCACCAGCGGGTGAACCAGTCGCAGAAGAAGCCCCAGTCGGCGTGCTCCTCCGGCACCGCCGTGCAGTCGTTCGGGGTCTGGCTGGGGCGCAGGTGCAACTGCTCGGCCCGGGCCTGGTCCGCCGCCGCGGCCGGGACCTGCCCCGACTCGACCAGCCGGTCCAGCACGTGCGCCCGGCGGGCGAGCGCCGCGTCCGCGTCGCCGTTGATCGGGTCGTCGGTGTGCGGGGAGCGGACCAGCCCGGCCAGCAGCGCGGCCTCGGCCAGGGTGAGATCCGCCGGCGCCTTGGAGAAGTAGCGCTTGCTCGCGGCGGCCACCCCGTACGCCCCGGCTCCGAAGTAGGCGATGTTGAGGTAGCGGGCGAGGATCTCGTCCTTGGTCAGCTCCCGCTCCAGGGCCAGCGCGTACCGCATCTCCTGGATCTTGCGGGCGGTGCTGAGTTCGGTGGCGGCGGCGCGTTGCCGCTCGCTGAGCCGGGGGTCGTTGCTGAGCACGTTGCGGACGTACTGCATGGTCAGCGTGGACGCGCCCTGCCGGGTCTCCCCGCTGCCCTGGTTGACCGTGAAGGCCCGCACCACGCCGCGCAGGTCGACCCCGCTGTGCTCGTGGAACCGGACGTCCTCGGCGGCGACGATCGCCTGCCGCATCACCGGCGCGACCTCGGCCAGCGGCACGTCCACCCGGTCCTCCTGGTAGAAGGAGGTGATCAGGGTGGTGCCGTCGTCGGCGTAGAGGTTGGAGCGCTGGGCCGTCGGCGGCGTGCGCAGCGTGTTGGGCAGCTCCGAGTACGGCGCGGCGAGCGCCGAGAACCCGATGCCGAACACCAGCGCGGTCGGCAGGGCCGCCGCCGCGAGCGCCAGGCCGGCGAGCACGCCGGCGAGCAGCACGGTGAACAGTCTTTCGAGGTGTGCCCGGGTCATCAGCTCTCCCCGCAGGAGCCGGTCAGGACCCACCCAGAATGACCTGAAAGCCCCTCTCCACCGCCCCTTTCCCCCAAACCCGCAGGAAACTCACGCGCGAGGGTAACTCCGGCGGATTACGGCACAAGCCCGGCGGTGCGGGTGGGCGACCACGGCAAGAGGCTGCCCGGGGCGAGGCGGGGCGGTTACGGCAGGAGCGCGGTGGCGAGGGGGTGGACGGTCTCCTCGATCTCGTCGGCCACCCGGCTGAAGCACTGGTCGCCGCGCCCCCACGGGTCGTCGAGATCGTCGGTGGGCAGGGCGGTGGTGCCCTCCCGGGCGGCGTGGGCGGCCGCCACCAGCGCCACGCCGCGCGCGTACACCCCGTCCGGGGTGGCCTCGGCCGGAGGCAGCCCGGCCGCGTCCACCGCGGCGAGCAGCCGGCCGAACTCGCCCAGCACGAAGGTGCGCGCCGCGGCGTCGGGGCGCAGCGCCACCACGTACTCCTGCTGGTCCGCGGTGGCGGTGAGCACGAGGTCGGCGGCGTCGATGTGGTCCGAGCGGAGCTTGCGGGCGGCGAAGCCGTCGGTGCTGCCGCCCCGGGTGGTGACCTGGCGGGCGGCCGGCGGGTTCATCTCCTCACCGGCGTGCCAGCCGCCGGTGCCCGCGCTGTGGCTGTGCACCAGCTCGTCGGCGCGGCCCGGGTCGGCCTCCCGCCGGGCCAGCCGCTCCCGGACGGCGAGGGCCAGCAGCCGCTCGGCCATCGGGGACCGGCAGATGTTGCCCATGCAGACGTGCAACACGGTGAACGGCGGCACTCAGACCCCCTGGCCGACGAGGATGTCCGGCACCACGTCGCGCAGCTTCTCCAGCGGGACGGCGCCCTGGCGGAGGACCTGCGGCACCTCGCCGGTGAGGTCGACGATGGTGCTCGGCACCGGGTCCGGGCAGGGCCCGGCCTCCAGGTACGCCCGCACCGAGTAGGCGAGCTGGTCGCGGGCCTGTTCGGCGGTGAGCGCGGCCGGCTGGCCGGTCTTGTTGGCCGAGGCGACCGCCATCGGGCCGGTCTCGCGCAGCACCTCCAGCGCCACCGGGTGCAGCGGCATCCGCACCGCCACCGTCCCGGACGTGTCGCCGAGGTCCCAGCGCAGGCTCGGCGAGTGCTCGACGACGATGGTCAGCGCGCCGGGCCAGAACGCCTCCACCAGGTCCCGCGCGGCCTGGGGCAGCGAGTAGACCAGGCCGTCGAGGGTGTGCCGGGAGCCGATCAGCACCGGCGGCGGCACGTGCCGGCCGCCCTTGGCGTCCAGCAGGGCCTTGACCGCGTACGGGGTGAACGCGTCCGCGCCGATCCCGTAGACCGTGTCCGTCGGCAGGACGACGAGTTCGCCGTTCTTGACCGCCTCGATGGCCGCAGCGATGCCGCGGTCCCGGTCGGCGGGCGACCGGCAGTCGTAGAGCATCACGAGGAGTCAGTCTGCCACGCCTCGCGGGCGGCGGCGTGCGGGCCGTCCGCCCGGCGGGAGGCGGTGGCGAAGCGGGGCCGCCCGGCCAGGTCCGGGTGGTCGGCCACCGCCTCGAACCGGCCGTCCGCCGCCAGCAGGTCGGGCACCGCCGTGCCGTGCGTGTCGTCGTGCTCGACGCCGAGCGCCCCGCCGGGGCGCAGCAGGGCCGCCGCCCGGGCGACCACCGGGCGGATCACCGCCAGGCCGTCCGCCCCGCCGAAGACCGCGCTGGCCGGATCGTGCCGCCCCACCTCCGGCGGCACCGGCACGTCGGAGGGCACGTACGGCGGGTTGCAGAGCAGCACGTCGACCCGGCCGACGAGGTCGGCCAGCAGGTCCGGGGCGGTGACGTCCGCCGCCACCACCTCGATCGGCCGGTCCCCCGCCGCCGCCCGGGTCGCCGCGTTCCGCCGCAGCCAGCGCAGCGCGTCGGCCGAGCGTTCCACCGCCACCACCCGGGCGGTCGGCAGTTCCTGGGCGACCGACAGGGCGATCGCGCCGGAGCCGCTGCACAGGTCCACCACCACCGGGGCGGCCAGGCGCCCGGCCCGCGCGATCCCCCAGCCGGCGAGCAGCTCGGTCTCGGGCCGGGGCACGAAGACACCCGGCCCGACGGCCAGCTCCAGGTGCCGGAAGCCGGCGACGCCGGTGAGGTGCTGCAACGGCTCCCGGTCGGCCCGCCGGGCGACCAGCCCGTCGAACCGGTCGAGCTGGTCGGCGGTGAGGTCGTCGGCCAGCGCGAGCCGCCCCCGGGGCACCCCCAGCACGTACGCGGCCAACTGCTCCGCCTCGGCGCGGGCCGCCTCGACGCCGGCCTCGGCCAGCGCGCGGGCCGCCCGGGACACCGCCACGGAAGGGCGTTGTCGTCTCGTCCCTTCGGACGGCTGTTGCGGCGCGGTCGTCACGAGATAATCATGAGGCGTCGCCCCGGACATCACGAGCGGATGCGTCCGGACGCACACCGACAGGAGGTCGCGGGTGGGTTGGCTCGACCGGGTCACCGACCAGGTTGACGCCCTGACGCGGTCGCGGGCGTTGCAGGAGTCCAGCCGTTCCGCCGAGGCGTACGCGATCCTCGACCGCGTCATCGGCACCACCACCGACCCGTACGCGCGGGCCGACGCCCTGGTGCAGCGCCTCTCGGCGGTGATCAACCTGGGCCGGACGGCCGAGTACACCCGGGCGGTCGAGGAGGCCTCCGGCGCGGTCCGCGACCTCGCCGAGCCCTACCTGCACGGGCACCTCAACGCGCTGGCCGCGCTCGCCGCGCACCACCAGGGCGCGCTGGACCGCTGCGTCACACACCTGGTGAAGGCCGCCCGGGCGCTGGGCGCGGTGCCGGATCCCGACCGGGACACCGCGTGGGGCTGGCACGACCTCGCGATGGCCTACTCCTACCTCAGCTTCCACGGCTACGCCCTCGGCGCCATCGAGCGGGCCCGGCAGCTCGGGACGGCCGCCGGGATCCCGGAGGAGACGTTCGCCGCCCCCGGCATCCGGCTGCGCAACGCGGTGGCGCTGGACCACAACGGCGACAGCGACGGCTGCCTGCGGGTGCTGCGGGACGTCGCCGCCGACCTGGACCGGTTCCTGCGCAGCGGCCGGGCCGGGAGGCTGCGCCCGAGCAGCCTGGCCGCGTACGGCTACGCCGCCGCCCGGCGGGGGGCCCTGGGCGACCGGCTGGAGGTCGGCACGGACGCCGCCCCGGCGCGGCTGCTCGGCCACGGCGGGGACAGCGCCCGGGCCCGGGACATGCGCCAGCTCGGTCAGGTCTGCCTCGCCGTCGCCGAGGGCCGGCCGATCGAGGCGGTCACCCGGCTGGACACCGTCCAGGTCTCCAGCGAGACGCTGGGCGCGGCCGAGCCGGCGCGGCTGCGCAGCATCGCCCTGGCCCGCTCCGGCGACCACGCGGCGGCCCACCGGGCCGACCGGCTGGCTTTCCGGCTGGCCGCGCAGCGCAACGACCGGCTCCGGGACGTCTACATCGACGGCATCGCCGCCCGCATCGACCACGAGGAGATGCGCCGCGAGGCGGCCCGCTTCGAGGGCGAGGCGCTGACCGACCCGCTGACCGGGCTGCCCAACCGGCGCCGGCTGGAGCGCTACATCGCCACGGTGGTCGCCGGCGGCGACCGGGTGGTGATCGGCGTCTGCGACCTGGACGGCTTCAAGGCGGTCAACACCCGGCACGGGCACCACTCCGGCGACCTGGTGCTCCAGCGCGTCGCCGGGGTGATCAACCGGGTGATGCGCCGGGGCGACTTCGTCGCCCGCTACGGGGGCGACGAGTTCGTGGTGGTGCTCCCCCACGCCGGGATGCCCGAGGCGGCCGAGGTGGGCCGCCGGATCGACGCCGCGGTGCGGGCGGAGGACTGGGAGTCGCTGGTGCCCGGCACGCCGGTCGGGGTCAGCGTCGGCTTCGCGGAGGTGGGCGCCACCGGCCCCGGCCTGCGCGACGCCCTCAGCGCCGCCTTCGAGGCGGCCGACCGCGAGATGCTCCGCGCGAAGACCCGCCCCCGCGCCTCCTGACCCCGCCGTCTTCGGCCCGGCGGGTCAGCGGCGGGTCAGCTCCGTGTCGCCGGCCAGGCGGGCGGCGCGGTCGGCCTCCGCCAGGGCGTCGAGGACGCCGTCCAGGTCCCCGGCGAGGGACAGGTCCAGGTTGTACGCGGTGTAGCCGATCCGGTGGTCGGTGATCCGGTTCTGCGGGAAGTTGTAGGTGCGGATCCGCTCCGAGCGGTCCACGGTGCGCACCTGCGCCTTGCGGGCGTCCGAGGCGGCCGCGTCGGCCTGCTCCTGGGCCGCCGCCAGCAGCCGGGCGCGCAGGATCCGCATCGCCTGCTCCCGGTTCTGCAACTGGGACTTCTCGTTCTGGCAGGAGACCACGATGCCGGTCGGGACGTGGGTGATCCGCACCGCCGAGTCGGTGGTGTTCACCGACTGGCCGCCCGGACCCGACGAGCGGAACACGTCGATCCGCAGGTCGTTCGGGTCGATGGTGACGTCGACGTCCTCGGCCTCGGGCAGCACCAGCACGCCGGCGGCGCTGGTGTGGATCCGGCCCTGCGACTCGGTGACCGGGACGCGCTGCACCCGGTGCACGCCGCCCTCCCACTTGAGCCGGGACCAGACGCCGTTGCCGCCCTCGGGCACGCCCTTGGTCTTGATCGCCAGCGAGACGTCCTTCACCCCGCCGAGGTCCGAGTCCTGGGCGTCGATCACCTCGGTGAGCCAGCCGCGCCGCTCGGCGTACCGGGTGTACATCCGCAGCAGGTCGCCGGCGAAGAGCGCGGACTCCTCGCCGCCCTCGCCGGCCTTGATCTCGACGATCACGTCCTTGGCGTCGTGCGGGTCGCGCGGGATCAGCAGCTCGGCCAGCCGCTCCTCGAGCGCCGGCAGGCTCGCCGCGATCGACTCCGCCTCGGCGGCGAAGGACGGGTCCTCGGCGGCCAGTTCCCGGGCGGCGGCGAGGTCGGCGCGGGCCTGCTCCAGCTCCCCGGCCGCCTTGTGCAGCGGGACCAGCTCGGCGTACCGACGGCCGACCCGGCGGGCGGTGCCCTGGTCGGCGTGGATGGCCGGGTCCGCCAGCCGCTTCTCCAGCTCGGCGTACTCGTCGAGGAGGGCGGCCAGGCGCTCACTGCTCATGCGGGGGAAGCTCCTTCGACGACGGCGGGACGGGAGGCGGAACCGGGGCGGATACGGACGACGCCCGCGACCGGCACGAAACCGGGCGCGGGCGCCGAACGAGGAGTTACTTGGCCTTCTTGGCCTGAACCTTGGCGTACTTCTGCTGGAACTTCGCGACCCGCCCGGCGGTGTCCAGGACGCGCTGCTTGCCCGTGTAGAACGGGTGGCAGGCGCTGCAGGTCTCGACGTGGATCGAGCCGCCCTTGGCGGTGCTGCGGGTGCTGAAGGTGTTGCCGCAGGAGCAGGTGACCTCGGTGGTCACGTACTCCGGGTGGATGTTGGGCTTCATGTCGCCTCGGTCCTTTCGTGGATGGTCGCCGGGTCGCCGTCGGTGTCCGTCGCCTCGTGCGCGACGGGCTCGGGCGTGAACCGGAACCGGTGGCCGATTGACCAGTGTGCCATGGGCCGGCGCCGGCCCGGCAATCGGGCCGCACGGCTGCTCCGGCATCGACAACGCGCGCCTCCTCTCCCGCATTCCCGCCGCCTGGCCGGGCATTCACCCCGGCACGGCCGCCCGCCGGTCGTGCCCCGCCCGGGGCACGGCGGCGACGCGCCGCCGGCCACCGAGACGTACGACACGGAGGAGCCATGGCCCGCCTGATCGCCACCCGGGGACTCCCCGCCTCCGGCAAGACCACGTTCGCCCGGACGCTGCAACCGTCCGTGGTCCGGGTCAACCGGGACGACCTACGCCGGATGCTGCACGGCGAGCGGCTGTTCACCCAGTGGGCGGAGTGGCAGGTGACCGTCGTGCAGCGGGCGCAGGTCGAGGCGCTGCTGCGGGCCCGGGCGGACGTCTGCGTCGACGACACCAACCTGCGGTCGCGGACCCTGCGGGACTGGGCCGACCTAGCCGCCCGGCACGGCGCCGAGTTCGAGGTGCACGACTTCACCGACGTGCCGCTGGCGGAGTGCCTGCGCCGCGACGCCGCCCGTCCGGAGGCCGACCGGGTCGGCGAGGCGTGGATCCGCCGGCTGCACGAGCGCTACCTGGAGGGGCGCGCGCTGCCGCTGCCGGTGCCGCAGGCCCGGACGGGGCGGCCGGCCACGGTGCACGCCCCGTCGACCGATCCGCCGGAGATCGTGCTGGTCGACATCGACGGGACGGTCGCGCTGAACGTCTCGCGCAGCCCGTACGACATGACCCGGGTCGACGAGGACGAGCCGAACCCGGCGGTGATCGCGGCGGTCCGGGCGATGCACGCGGCCGGGTACGGGGTGGTCTTCTGCTCGGGCCGCGACGCCACCGCCCGGCCCGCCACGGAGGCGTGGCTGGCCCGGCACGTCCGGGTGCCCTACCTCGACCTGCACCTGCGCGCCGTCGGCGACAACCGCAAGGACTCCGTGGTCAAGCAGGAGATCTACGAGCACGAGGTCAGGGACCGCTACCGGGTGGTCGGCGTCTTCGACGACCGCCAGCAGGTGGTGCGGATGTGGCGCGCCCTCGGCCTCACCGTCTTCCAGGTCGCCGAGGGCGACTTCTGAGATCGGGGAGCCCTGTCGACACCCGAGGCCCGCACCGGGATCGGTGCGGGCCTCGGGCGGTGCCAGCAGGGGGCCTTCCTGTGCGCGGGGCGTCAGGAAGGCGCCCTCCTCACCCTCAGGCGGCGGGGGCCTGGGCGGCGGCGGTCAGGGCGACGGTCGCCTCGGCCCGGACGCCGTTGACCTCCACCGCCAGCGTCACCTGCGCGCCGGGGCGCAGGGCGGTGAGCGTGCCGGTGGCCGGGTCGAAGCGGGCCACGTGCCAGGGCTTCAGCCCGGCGGCCGAGCCGACGTGCAGGTTCGGCGAGGCGGACCAGTCCGCGCTCACCGGCGCCGCCACCGGCACCGTACGCCCGCCCGGCTGGGTCACCGTGGCGGTGACCGTCGCCGGGGCGTCGACGGCGACGCTGGCCGGGGCGGCCAACGCGAGCCCGTCGACGTGCGCGTGGAACTCGGCGGCGACCCAGCGCGGGCCCTCCACGAGCGGGTTCCGCCGGGCCCGGTCGGCCTCGGCGGGGCTCACCGGGTCCACCCCGAACTCGGTCCACCCGGTGAATCCGCCCTGGTCGGCCGGGGTGGACGGGTTCTTGCCCGAGTTGCCGTTGATCAGGTACGGCACCCCGTCGACCCGGTCGGCGTGGAACGTGCCGACGTGCCCGCCGACGAAGACCGCCCCCTTGCCGGTGCGGTGCTGGAAGTCGGCCAGCCACTGCTCCAGCAGCGCGGCCTCCTTCCGGTCGCCGAGCTGGCTGGCCTTGGCCGGGCTCGGGTCGCGCGGCGGGTGGTGGTGCAGCACCGCCACCGAGCCGACGGCGGGGTCGCCGGCCGCCGAGTCGAGCGCCTCGCGCAGCATCCGCACCTGGTCGAAGCCGCCGCCGCGCAGCGAGCCGGTCGACGAGTTCAGCGTGACGAACCGGGTGCCCTTGTGGTCGAAGACCCGCTCGGTGTCACCGAACGCGGCCCGGAAGTTGGCGATCGGTGCGCCCATGATCTCGTGGTTGCCGGGCACGTAGTAGTACGGCAGTTCCCCGCCGAGCTCCTCGTCCAGCACCCGCTTCGCCAGCGCGAAGTCGGCCGGGTACGCGGTGTCCACGAAGTCGCCGTTGATCACGAGGAAGTCCGGCTTCGCGGCCTTGACCTCACGGAGCGTACGGCGGGCCTGGGCGACCAGGTCGCTGTCCGGGTCCGCCGCGACGAACTGCGCGTCGGACATGACCGCGAAGCGCCAGGGCGCGCCGTCGACCGTGCCGTCGCGGAGCACCACCCGGTCGGTGCGCGGCGCCTCGGCCGGGGCGTCGACCGTCGGCGGCACCTTCGCCACCAGGTCGTCGATGACCACCTCGCTGCGGTACTGGGCGGCGGCGTTGGTCTCGGCCACGTAGAACCGGCGGATCCGCACCGGGTACTGCACGCCGGCGGGCACGGCGAACTCGACGTACTTCCAGCCCTTCCAGGTGATCAGTGGCCCGCGCAGGACGTGCTGGGTGTTCTGCGCGTCGTGCAGGTGCAGGCTGGGCCACTCCCCGGTGCCGTTGCCGTGGATCCACATGCCGAACGCCTGCGGCTGGCCGGCCACGTCGATCCAGGCCGGCGGGTCGGCGTACGCGGCCCGGGTGCCGGTGGACTGGCTGAAGTCGTACGTCATCTTCAGGCCGGTGCCGGTGCGCCCCGGCGCCGGGGCGACGGCACCGCTGGCCCGGGCCTGGCTGAACTTCCAGGCCGCCGCGTCGTCGAACGTGGCCACCGGGACGTCGGTGAGCCCGACGGTGACGGGCAGCACGGTGCTGCTGCCGCCCACGCGCACGGTGACCAGCGCCGAGCCGGTGTCCCGCAGCGCGGTGACGGCGAGGTTGCCGTCGGCGGTCGGGGTGATCTTGAGAAGGTCCCGGTCGTAGTCGAGCTTCAGGTCGGCGGGCTCGATCGGGGCGGTGTTGCCCTCGGCGTCGTAGCCGACCACGCCGAACAGCGCGCTGCCCTGCGCCCCGTCCAGGCCGACCCGGTCCACGGTGGAGTCGATCCGGGCCAGCGGGCCGAGGACGGTGAGGTCGAGGGTGCCGCTGGCCTCGTCCCGCCAGGCGGTGACGGTGGTACGGCCGGGCAGGCCGGCCCGGAAGGTGCCCTCGCGGTCGACGGTGCCCTGCGCCGCCGGGTTGGCCCGCCACTTCGGCGCGCCGGCCGCCGGGCCGTACGTCTCGTCGTGGCCGGCGGCGGTGAGCCGGCGGGTGAGGCCGGGGAAGACCCGGTCGGGGCGGCCGCCGCGCACCGGCGCGACGCCGGGTGCGCTGGTCGGGTCGCTGGCGGTCTCCAGCCAGTACCCGGTGAGCCGGCCGCTGCCCTGGGGCGCGTAGAGGGCCAGGCCGTTGGGCACCGCGCGCTCCGTGCCGTCGGAGGGGCTGTTCTCCACCTGCACGGCCGCCGCGCCCGGCTCCCGGGCGAGCAGCGTGGACGAGCCGCCGCCGTCGAGGTTGAGCGCGTGGTGGGCGCCGAGTTCGGCCATCATCCGGCCCATCTCGGTCTGGGTGACGCCACGGCTGTCGACCTGGCGGCCGTCCACGGTCAGCAGGATCATGCGCCGGCCGTCGGCGGAGAAGCCGACCGACGTGCGCGGGGCCAGCGACGCGTCGGCGATGTTCTGCACCACGCCGTCCCGGACCAGCACGTTGCCGCCGCCGACCGCCGCGTGCAGGGTGCTGCCGTCGGCGGCCTTGGGCTGCCAGGCGACCGTCACCGGGTCGCCGGGGCGCAGCCCGGCGAGGGCGTCCGCGCCGGAGTCGCGCCCGAGCAGCACGGTGGTGCCGGCCGGGATCGGCCCGCTGCCGGCCGTCGTGCCGACGGTGGCGACGCGGCCGTCGACCACCGTGACCTCCGTGACGCGGGCGGCGCCGGCGACCGCGCGTTCCCGGGTGTACGACCCCCAGAGCGCGGTGAACACGCCGATGCCGTTCGCCTGGATCATGTTGTTGAACTGGGTCAGCGTCACCGGGCCGGTGGGCAGCGTCGCGGTGCCGTCGAAGTTGACCTCGATCACCCGGCCGAGCCCCTCGGTGGTGATCGCGACGGCGTTGCGATGCCCGCTGACCGCGGACTGGACCAGTTCGCCGTCGCGGATGCCGACGCCTTGGGCGGCGCCCGAGTTGTTGATGTCGAAGAAGTCGCCGTTGACCGCCGCGACCGCGCGGGAGGCGTCCACGGCGCGGCGCAGCGGCTCGGCCCGGCTGACCGCGCCGGAGTTCACGTAGTCGACGGTGACGCCGCCGGTGAGGTCGGCCGTGAGCGCGTCGGCGCGCAGCCAGCCGTCGGCGTCGTACCGGTCGAAGGAGGTGAGTTGGAGGCCCGGGGCGACCGGGCGGGTGGTCTTGGCGGTCTCCAGGCCGCCGGCCGGCTCGATGCCGCCGGAGAGCGTGACGGAGTCGGCGGGGTACGAGGAGGCGCGGGGCGCGTCCTCGGCCGCGGTGGCGGAGGGGTCGGTGGCCGGATCCGGCGCACCGGCGGTCGCCGGCACGGTGCCGGCCATGGTGAGCAGCGGCGTCAACAGCAGGACGCCGGCAAGACGGGCTGATCGTCTGCGGGTACGCATGGGCCACAGTCAACCGGACTGTGAATAGAAGTTTCAATACCTGTCAACCAAACCGAAGGAAAACTCCACCCCTCGGTACCCGGTCCGAAGCAACAACACGGCCGGCGTCGAAGCGCGCGACGGGCGTGGTGACCGCATGCGACTGTCGTGGGCGGACGGACGGCGGGCGGGCGAACGGCACGGGGCGCCCGGGAACGCGAGAAGGGCACGACCGCGGTGGCCGTGCCCTTCTCGTCGGTCTCACCCGGGGAGGGTCACTCCCCCGGCGTCGACTTGGCGATCTGCATCAGGAACTCGATGTTGGTGCGGGTCTGCTTGAGCTTGTCGAGCAGCAGGTCCAGCGCCGCCTGCGAGTCCAGCGAGTGCAGCACCTTGCGGAGCTTGTGGATGATGGCCAGCTCCTCCGGCGCGAGCAGGATCTCCTCCTTGCGCGTGCCGGACGGGTGGATGTCGATGGCCGGGAAGGTGCGCTTGTCGGCGATCTTCCGGTCCAGCTTCAGCTCCGCGTTGCCGGTGCCCTTGAACTCCTCGAAGATGACCGTGTCCGCCATGGACCCGGTCTCCACCAGCGCGGTGGCGAGGATGGTCAGCGAGCCGCCGTTCTCGATGTTGCGGGCCGCACCCAGGAAGCGCTTCGGCGGGTAGAGCGCGGTGGAGTCGATACCACCCGACATGATCCGGCCGCTGGCCGGCGCCGCCAGGTTGTACGACCGACCGAGCCGGGTCACCGAGTCGAGCAGCACGACCACGTCGTGGCCCAGCTCGACCAGGCGCTTCGCCCGCTCGATCGCCAGCTCCGCCACCGTGGTGTGGTCCTGCGGCGGACGGTCGAACGTCGCCGCGATGACCTCACCCTTCACCGACCGCTGCATGTCGGTGACCTCTTCGGGGCGCTCGTCCACCAGCACCACCATCAGGTGGCACTCCGGGTTGTTGTGCGTGATCGCGTTCGCGATGGCCTGCAGCACCATCGTCTTGCCCGCCTTCGGCGGCGACACGATCAGCGCGCGCTGGCCCTTGCCGAGCGGCATGACCAGGTCGATCACCCGGGTGGTGAGGATGTGCGGCTCGGTCTCCAGCCGCAGCCGCTCCTGCGGGTAGAGCGGGGTGAGCTTGTAGAACTCCGGCCGGCGCTTCGCCTCGTCCGGCTCCATCCCGTTGATGGTGTCCAGCCGCACCAGCGGGTTGTACTTGTCCCGCCGCTGCTCGCCGTCGCGCGAGGCGCGCACCGCACCGGTGATGGCGTCACCGCGCCGCAGACCGTACTTCTTGATCTGGGACATCGAGACGTAGACGTCGTTCGGGCCGGCCAGGTAGCCGGTGGTCCGCACGAAGGCGTAGTTGTCGAGCACGTCGATGATGCCGGCCACCGGGACGAGCACGTCGTCCTCGCCGACCTGCGGCTCGCGCCCGCCCTCGCCGCCGCCCTCGGCCCGCTCGCCACGGCCGCGGCGACGGTCCCGGAACCGGCTGCGCCGGCCGCGCCGGCCGCCGCCCTCGCCGTCGTCGTCACCGTCGGCGTCGCGCTCGGCGCGCTGGCCCCGGTCGCCCCGCTCGTTGCGGTCGCCCCGCTCGGCCCGCTCGGCGCGCTCGTTGCGGTCGCCACGCTCGCCACGCTCGGCACGCTCGTTGCGATCGCCCCGCTCGCCGCGCTCGGCACGCTCGCCGCGCTCGGCACGCTCAACGCGCTCGCCACGCTCGCCGCGCTCGCCACGCTCGGCACGCTCAACGCGCTCGGCCCGCTCGCCACGCTCAACGCGCTCGGCACGCTCGCCACGCTCAACGCGCTCGGCACGCTCGCGGCCACGGCCCTCGCCCCGGTCGGCACGCTCGCCGGCCTCGGCCTCCTCCGTGCGGGTCTCCGCGGGACGGGCCTCGGCAGCCCGCGCCTCGGCGGCGGCGGCCCGGCTGCGCCGGGTCCGGGGACGAGCCTCGGTCTCGACGGGCGCCGGCTCCGCCGGGGCCTGCTCCGCGGCCCGCCGCTCGGCCTCGGGCCGCTCGGTGGTCTCGCGGACCTCTTCCCGGGCGGGAGCGGCGGCGGCCGCGACCTCGGCCCGCGGTCGAGGGGTCCCGGCGGTGGCGCCGCCCTGCCGCTCGGAGATCGCGCTGATCAGCTCGCCCTTGCGCATCCGAGCCGTGCCCGAGATGCCGAGCGACGCAGCCAGGCTCTGCAGCTCCGGCAGCAGCATCGCCGACAGGCCGGTGCCGCTGCGCCGACGACGGGCGGGGGCGGCGGCGGTGGTGGCATCGCCAGCGACGTTGGAAACATCCGACGTCACGTCGGTGGTGTCGCTCAATGGATTCCTTCCCTCGATAGGCCGGGACTGCCCGGGGTCGAAACAAGGTGGCCGGGCGGCCTCGGTGCACCCGCCTCGCATGGACGCGTCGCGGGAGTCTGTGACACAGCAGCCGGTCGGTTTCCCGACTCACCGACGTCGGTGAGCAGGTCTCGCCGTCTGCGGCGACCTGTGAAGACTGCGGTGCGGCGTGGGCCTAAGCAGGGGTGACGGGCTGACCGCCGAAAGCTTCGGGGGTGCGCCGACCCGCAGGAAGATCGCATGCTTCGCGGCTGTGCTAAGTCTAGAGCGTAATCAACTCTTCCGACCTGCGGCAACAGGGTCCCGCTCCGCGTGTCCGAGTCTACCCCGGGCAACCCGTGCTCCGTGCCCGTCCGGGTCCAACCGCCAGACCTGCCAGTCTGTTCCCGGATCATAGCCTTCCGGCAGCCCGTCCAGGGCCAGGACGGTCGGCCCGGCCCCACTGATCACAGCCGCCACACCGACCTCACGCAACGCCCCGACCAGCGCGGCGCTGCCCGGCATCCCCTCCGCGCGGTAGTCCTGGTGCAGCCGGTCGACGGTGGCCGGCAGCAGCAGCGCCGGCTCGGCGGTCATCGCGTGCACCAGCAGCGCGGCGCGCCCGGCGTTCAGCGCCGCGTCCCCGTGCGGCACGGTGGCCGGCAGCGCGGCCCGCGCCGCCGCCGTCAGGCCGCGCTCCTGAGGCACGAAGACCGTCGGCCGTACGCCGGCGGCGACCGGCAGCGACACCGCCCGGGCCCCGGACGGCTCCGTCCAGGCCAGCGTGAAGCCACCGAGCAGGCAGGGCGCCACATTGTCCGGATGGCCCTCGATCCCGGCGGCGAGCCGCAGTGCGGCGTCGTCGTCCAGCCGGGTCTCCCCGTCGGTCACCAGCGCCCGGGCGAGCAGCACGCCGGCGACGATCGCGGCCGACGAGGAGCCCAGCCCCCGGGCCTGCGGGATGCGGTTGACACACTCCACCGCCAGGCCCGCCGGCTGGCCGCCCAGCGCCTCGAAGGTCGCCCGCATGGCGCGCACCACGAGGTGCCGGTCGTCGGTCGGCAGCTCCCCGGCGCCCTGCCCCGTCACGACCACCGTGACGCCCCCCGCCGTGACCTCGGCGGCCACGTCGTCGTAGAGGGCCAGGGCGAGCCCCAGGGCGTCGAAGCCCGGCCCCAGGTTGGCGCTGGTGGCGGGAACCCGGACCCGGACCGGACCGGAGGCGAATGTCGTCGGCACCGGCTCATGCTAGGGCTCCGCACCGACGTCGCGGCCGTCCACCCGCCCGGTGGGACGGGGCCGCCGCCGCCACCGCGTGGGTGATCCGGCCCGGCGCTGTTCCGCTAGCCTGACCCGACCGACGACGACGGGAGGCAGAGTGCTCGGACACCTGGCGACGACGCTGGCCACGCAGGCGCCCACGATGCTGGTGTTGCTGGTCGGCCTCGTGCTGACCGTGGCGGCGGGGCGGCGGCTGCCCCGACGGCCCCGGCTGCTGGCCCTGTTCGGCCTCGGCGTGCTGCTCGTCAGCTCGGTGCTCACCCTCGCCTGGATCCTGCTGGCTCCCGGCCTGATCGACGGCAGCTTCGGATATTCCGACGGCGCCGACTTCGGGTGGCGCGAGTTCCAGGTGGTGAACACGGCGTACAGCGTGGTGATGGCCGTGGCGTACCCCCTCGGGCTGGGCCTGGTGATCGCGGCGGTGCTCGCCGGGCGGCGGGCGACCGGCACGGCGGCCGCCCCCTCGGGCGGCTGGCCGCCCGCCGGGCCCGCACCGACCCCCGGGCCCGCGCCGACCGCGGCCGGGCAGCCCGCGCCGGGGTGGCCCACGGCGGTCCCCGGCCACGCGCCGACGCAGTGGGACGGCCTGACCCGGCCGGACGCGCCCATGGGCGGGGCGGGACAGCGCTGACCGGCGGGCGGGTCAGCGGGCCGGGGTCGGGTCCGGCTCCGCGACCGGGTCGGTGAGGGAGAGCCGGCGGGTGGCGATCCGCCAGCCGACCGCGTAGACCAGCGTGACCAGGCCGCAGCCGGCCAGCACCACCCGCTCGTCCACCGTGTCCACCACGGCCGCCACCACGAGCTGGCTGACCGAGATGGCCAGGGTCGCCAGCATCATGTCGGTGGCGAAGACCCGGCCCCGCAACCGGTCGGGCACCTCGCCCTGGAGGGCGAAGTTCGACATCACCCAGTTGCTGCCGCCGGCGAAGTGGGCGACGAAGACCAGGGCCAGCACCAGCGGGAACCAGTCGACGACCGAGATGCCGAGGTAGGCCAGGCCGTAGAGGGACATGGACAGCGCCAGCCCGGACAGCAGCCAGGCCCGGTTGTTCAGCACCCGACGCATCAGGATCGGCCCGACCAGCGCACCCGCCCCGCGGACCGCGAAGAGCAGCCCGGTGCCGACCGGTCCCACGCCGTACACCGCGGCGAGCAGCGGGAAGACCGTCAGCACGCCGTTGCCCAGGCCGACCGCGCTCTTCACGGTGACCAGCCCCAACACCCTCGGCCGGTGCCCGATGTAGCCCAGCGCCTCGCGGATCGCCGCCCAGGTCTGCTGCGCCGGTCGTCCGGCGTCGCGCGGGGCCTGCAACGGCCGGCGGATCAGCGTGGCCAGGCCCGCCGCGGCCGCCAGGCCGACCACCCCCACCCAGAAGCAGGCGTACGGGCCGACGGCGGCGCTGAGCACGCCACCGAGCGAGGCGCCGACGATGGTCATCGTGCCCCAGGCCGACCCGGCGACGGCGTTGCCCGCGGCCAGCTCGTCGGGGTCGAGGACGTTGGGCAGGGCGGCCTGGGCCGCCGGGGAGTAGAACGCCTTGGCCACCGCCACCACGCCGATCCCGACCATCGCCAGCCAGGCCGTGCCGGCGCTGCGCACCCCGAGCAGCAGGAGCACGCCGAACAGGGCCGCGACGTTGGCCGCGATCATGATCTTGCGCCGGTCGAACCGGTCGGCGACCGTGCCCGTGTAGGGCAGCAGCAACGCCACGATGCCGGTGTCCACGGCGAGCACCAGGGCCCCCCACACGCCGCTGCCGGTCAGGTCCGGCAGGAGCACCAGCAGCGGCACCATGACGAACCAGTCGGCACCGAAGACCACCAGCTCGGCCAGGACGAGGTTGCGGAAGTTCCGGTTGCGGGCGAGGACCGAGAAGGTGGACGGCACGTCCGGACCCTACCGGGCGGTGGCCGGCGCGCCACGGCGTCCGGCGGGTACCTGACCGAACGCGGACGCCCCCGGCGGGCGGGACCGGCCGGGGG
Organism: Micromonospora sp. NPDC052213; assembly: GCF_040679695.1. Taxonomy (NCBI): domain Bacteria; kingdom Bacillati; phylum Actinomycetota; class Actinomycetes; order Micromonosporales; family Micromonosporaceae; genus Micromonospora; species Micromonospora sp. NPDC052213. The sequence goes on along the minus strand of NZ_JBFAVI010000008.1, from coordinate 60,515 downwards.
CGCCCACGGACGTACGGGTGCTACTCGGCCGGTGGCAGCGGCGACCTGCGGCTCTTCGGCAGCCGCAGCACCTCGAACTGGTCCGTGCCGTCCACCAGCGCGGCCGACGGCGCCGGCCGGGCGGCCCCCTCCGCGCCGGCCGACGGCGCCGCGGGCACCGGGACCGGCCCGCCGGACCGCTCCGTCCCGGCGTCCCGGACGCCGGCGGCGGGGACCGCCGGAGTCTCGCCGCCGGACCGGCTCGCCCGCCAGGAGCGGATGCTCTCCTTGGCGTGCTCCACCATCGTGTAGAGCGTCGGCACCAGGATCAGGGTCAGCAGCGTCGAGCTGAGCAGACCGCCGATCACCACGATCGCCAGCGGCTTGGAGATGAAGCCGCCCTCCCCGGTGAGGCCGAACGCCATCGGCAGCAGCGCGAAGATGGTGGCGACCGCGGTCATCAGGATCGGCCGCAGCCGGCGCCGGCCGCCCTCGACCACCGCCTCCCGGACCCCCATGCCCTGCGCCCGGTACTGGTTGATCAGGTCGAGCAGCACGATCGCGTTGGTCACCACGATGCCGACCAGCATGAGCACGCCGATCAACGCCGGCACGCCCAGCGGGGTGCCGGTGGCCAGCAGCAGGCCGATCGCGCCGGTCGCCGCGAACGGGATGGAGATCAGCAGGATCAGCGCCTGGGTCAGGCTGCGGAACGTCGCCACCATGATCAGGAAGACGATCGCGATGGCCGCGAGCACGGCCAGGCCCAGGTCGGCGAACGCCTCCTCCTGGTCGGCGCTGACGCCGCCGATGGCGAAGGTCGCCCCCGGAACGTCGATGGCGTCCAGCTTCCTCTGCAGCTCCTGGGTGGTGGCGCCGAGGTTGGAGGCGGTGGCCGTACCGGTCACCGAGACGCTGCGCTCACCCTCGATCCGGGTCACCTGCTGCGGCCCCTCGGCCACGGTGACGTCGGCGATGTCGTCCAGCTTCACCGGCCCCACCGGCAGCGCGCGCAGCTCCTCGACGGAGACCGGCACCTTGCCCGCGAACCGCAGCACCACGTCCCGCTGCCCGCCGTCCAGGGTCACCTGGCCCAGCGGCGCACCCCGGAACGCCTGCGCCACCAACTGGCCGACGGCGGCCTCGGTGAGCCCGGCCCGGCCGGCGGCGACCCGGTCGACGGTGACGTCGACGCGCGGCACCCGGGTGGCGAGGCTGGTGGAGACGTCCGCCACGCCCGCCACCCCGGCCATCGCCGCCCGGACCTCCTCGGCTGCCCGGCTCAGCGACTCCGGGTCGGTGGCCTGGACGACCACCTCCAACTGGTTGGCGGCGGCCCCGCCCTGTCCGGCCCCGAAGCTGACCTCGCCGACGGCCGCGCCGAGCGCGTCGATCTCCCGGCGCAGGACCTCCCGCATCTCCTTGGCGTCGGTCTCGCCGCCGAGGGCCAGCGACCAGGTGGCGACGTTGTTGCCGCCGCCCGCGAACGGGTTGTCCCCGCCGCCCGCCGTCACCTGGTACGTCTCGATGCCGTCGGTCCGCTCCAGCACCGCCTCGATCTGGCGGGCCGCCGCGTCGGTGCCGGCCAGCCCGGTGCCCGCCGGCAGCTCCTGCGTCATGCTCAGCGTGTCCTGGCCGGAGTCGTCGATGAAGTTGGTCTCCAGCTGACGGGACAGGCCGAACGTGCCGAACAGCACGAGCACGCCGAGCCCCAGGGTGATCCAGCGGGTGGCCCGCTTGCGGGTGGCGAACCCGATCACCGGCAGGTACGCCCGCTGCAACGGGCTGCGCAGTTCCTTCTCCTCCGCCGCCCGGCGCACCGCGGCGTCGTCCACCGTGCCGCCGGAGGGCTTGAGGAACCAGTACGCGAGCACCGGGATGACGGTCAGCGAGACCAGCAGCGAGGCGAGCAGGGCCACGGTGACGGTGATCGCGAACGGCGCGAACAGCTGCCCGACGAAGCCGCCCACCAGCGCGATCGGCGCGAAGACGGCCACCGTGGTGAGGGTGGACGCGGTCACCGCGCCGGCCACCTCGCGGACGGCGGCGAGGATCGCCTCGCGCTTCGGCTCGCCGTACTCCAGGTGCCGCTTGATGTTCTCCAGCACGACGATCGAGTCGTCGACCACTCGGCCGACCGCGATGGTGAGCGCGCCGAGGGTGAGCAGGTTCAGCGAGTAGTCGCCGATCCAGAGCGCGATCAGGGCGACCACCACCGAGAGCGGGATGGAGACCGCGGTGACCACGGTGGAGCGGATCGACAGCAGGAAGACCAGGATGACGATGACGGCCATGACCAGGCCCAGCAGGCCCTCGGTGGTCAGGCTCTCGATGGACTTCTCGACGAACGGCGCCTGGTCGAAGACCACGGTCAGCTCGGCGCCGGAGGCCTCCCGCAGCTCGGCCAGCCGGTCCCGGATCTCGTGGGAGATCTCCACCGCGTTGCCGTCGGGGGCCGCGGTGACGGCGATGCCGAGGCTGTCTTTGCCGTTGGTCCGGGTGAGCGCGGTGGCCGGGGCGAGCTGCTGTTCGACGGTGGCCACGTCGCCGAGGCGGACCGGGGCGGCCTTCCCCGCCGCCGGCGCGACGACGATGCCGCGCAGGTCGTCCAGCGTGGCGAGCGGGGTGCCCACCTGCACCGGCAGGGCCCGGGTGCCGTCGGCCACCGCGCCGGCCGGCACCGTCACGCCGTTGGTCTTCAGCGCGGCGCCGATCGCGGCCGGCTGGAGCTTCGTCGCGGCCAGCTTCGCCGGATTCGGGGTGACCACCACGACGTCGTCCCGGGCACCGGTCACGTCGACCGACCGGACCCCCTCGATCGCCTCCAGCTCCGGCACGACCGCCCCACGCAGCTTCTCCGCGAGGGCGCGCTGGTCGGCGCCGCCGGACGCGGCGAGCACCACGGCGGGCAGGTCGTCCGTGCTGCCGGCGATGACCTGCGGGTCGACCCCCTCGGGCAGCTGCGTGTCGATCCGGTTGAGCGCGGTCTCCATCTTGTTGACCACGTCGTCCAGGTCGGTGCCGAACTCGTACTGCACCTGGACGGTCGTCGAGCCCTCACGCGAGGTCGAGGTGACCCGGTCCAGGCCGGGGATGCCCTGGAGGCTGTTCTCGATCGGCTCGGTGACCTGCGACTCGACGACCTCCGGGCCGGCGCCCGGGTACGCCGCCACGATGAACGCGGCCGGGAACTCCAGCGACGGCAGGAGTTGCTGCTTCAGCGACGGCACGGCGAACGCTCCGAACGCCGTGGTCACCACCGCGATGAGGGCGATCAGCCCTCGATTGGCGAGGCTGAATCTGGCGAGCACCGACATCGGCGTGGCTCACTCCTGGAGAGAGGACGGTTGCGGGGCGGAAGAAGTCTCCCGCACCGGCTGCGGCGCACACCGGCCGCCCCCGCTCCCGGTCCCGCCCACAGGACGGGCCGGTTCAGGCGTGGTTCAGGCCAGGTCGAGCGAGCGGGCGGCGGCCAGCGGGTCGTTGGCGATGGTGATCGGAGCGGGAGCGGTGGAGATGGCCCACTCCGGGTCCTTCAGGCCGTGCCCGGTGACCGTGCAGACGACCGTCGAGCCGGCCGGGATCCTGCCGGCGGCGGCCTGCTGGAGCAGGCCGGCCACGCTGGCCGCGCTGCCCAGCTCGACGAAGACCCCGACCTCGCGGGCCAGCAGCCGGTACGCGGCCAGGATCTCCCGGTCGGTGACGGCGGCGATCAGGCCGCCGGAGGAGTCCCGGGCGTCCAGCGCCCTGGTCCAGCTCGCCGGGTTGCCGATCCGGATCGCGGTGGCGATCGTGGACGGCTCGCGGACCACCTGGCCGGTGACGATCGGCGCCGCGCCGGCCGCCTGGAAGCCGTACATCTTCGGGGCCCGGGTGGCGTTGCCGTCCCGCAGCTCCTCCGAGTAGCCCATCCAGTAGGCGGAGACGTTGCCGGCGTTGCCGACCGGCAGGCAGTGGATGTCGGGCGCGTCGCCGAGCGCCTCGACGATCTCGAACGCGGCCGTCTTCTGGCCGTGCAGCCGGTCGATGTTGACCGAGTTGACCAGGGCGACCGGGTAGTCCTGGGCGAGCTTCGCCGCCAGCGACAGGCAGTCGTCGAAGTTGCCCTGCACCTGGAGCAGCTTCGCGCCGTGCACCAGCGCCTGGGCCAGCTTGCCCAGCGCGATCTTGCCCTGCGGCACGAGCACGGCGCAGGTCAGGCCGGCGCGGGCCGCGTACGCCGCCGCGGACGCGCTGGTGTTGCCGGTGGAGGCGCAGATGATCGCCTTGTTGCCGGCCTCGACCGCCTTGGAGACCGCGAGCGTCATGCCCCGGTCCTTGAACGAGCCGGTGGGGTTGGCCCCCTCCACCTTCAGGTGGACGTCGCAGCCGAGCCGGGCGGAGAGCACCGGCGCGGGCAGCAGCGGGGTGTTCCCCTCGTGCAGGGTCACGACGGGCGTGACGTCGGTGACCGGCAGCCGGTCCCGGTACGCGTCGATCAGACCCCGCCACATGTCGCTCTCCTCGCTCTATCGCCCCGCTGGGCCGGGGGCACCGTCAGCGTGGACCAGCCTGCCCGGCCCGCCCGCGGCGCACCCGTCGTTAACCACCTGGCGAGACGCGAACGCCGTCACGCCCCGCCCTCGACCCGCAGCACGCTCGCCACCGACCGGACGATCTCCAGCCCGCGCAGCTCGCCGACGGTGGCGGCGAGCGCCGCGTCCGGGGCCACGTGGGTGACGATGACCAGGTCAGCGTCCTCGCCCCGGCCGGCCGCGTCGCCACCCGCCGGGCCCTGCCGCACCGTGGCGATCGAGACGTCGTGCCGGGCGAAGACGCCGGCCACCGCCTCCAGCACGCCCGGCCGGTCCGCCACGTCCAGGCTGATGTGGTAGCGGGTGAGCGCCTCCCCCATCGGCCGCACCGGCAGGTCGGCGTACGCGGACTCGCTGGCCGAGCGCACCCCGGCGAGCCGGTTGCGGGAGACCGCCACCACGTCGCCGAGGACCGCGCTGGCGGTCGGCGCGCCGCCGGCGCCCCGCCCGTAGAACATCAGCTGCCCGGCCGCCTCGGCCTCGACGAAGACCGCGTTGAACGCGTCGCCGACGCTGGCCAGCGGGTGGGTCAGCGGGATCATCGCCGGGTGCACCCGCACGCTGACCGTCTCCCGGCCGGCGGCGTCGGCGCCCCGGGCGGCGATGCAGAGCAGCTTGATGGTGCAGCCCATCGCCTTGGCGCTGGCCACGTCGGCGGCGGTGACCTCGGTGATGCCCTCCCGGTGCACGTCGGCCGCGCCGACCCGGGTGTGGAACGCCAGCGAGGCGAGGATGGCCGCCTTGGCCGCCGCGTCGAAGCCCTCCACGTCGGCTGTCGGGTCGGCCTCGGCGTACCCCAGCTCGGTGGCCTCCTCCAGCGCCTCCGCGAAGCCGGCGCCGGTGGCGTCCATGGCGGAGAGGATGAAGTTGGTGGTGCCGTTGACGATGCCGGTGACGCGGTTGATCCGGTCCCCGTGCAGCGACTCCCGCAGCGGGCGCAGCAGCGGGATCGCCCCGGCGACGGACGCCTCGTAGTAGAGGTCGCCGCCGCCCTCGGCCGCCGCGTCGTGCAGGGCCGCGCCGTCCTCCGCGAGCAGCGCCTTGTTGGCGGTGACCACGCTCTTGCCGGCCCGCAGCGCCTCGACGAGCCAGCTCCGCGCCGGCTCGATGCCGCCGACCACCTCGACCACCACGTCGACGTCGTCGCGTTTGATCAACCCGAGCGGGTCGGTGGTGAACAGCGCGGGGTCGACCGGGAGGTCGCCCCGGTCGCGGCCGAGACGGCGTACGGCGATGCCGGCGATCTCCAGCGGGGCGCCGATCCGGGCGGCGAGGTCGGCCGACTGCTCGTGCAGCAGCCGGACCACCTCGCTACCGACCGTGCCGCAGCCGAGCAGCGCCAGGCGCACAGGTGACGTCATCCCACATCCAATGCGAGCAGGTCCTCTTCGGTTTCCCGCCGGACGATCAGACGTGCCTGGCCGGCCCGCACCGCGACCACGGGGGGCCGGGGCACGTGGTTGTAGTTGCTGGCCATGCTCCGGCAGTAGGCGCCGGTGCCGGGCACCGCGACAAGATCTCCGGGCTGCACGTCGGCGGGCAGGAATTCATCCTTCACCACGATGTCCCCGGACTCACAATGCTTTCCCACCACGCGGGCGAGCATCGGCTCGGCGGCCGACGCCCGGGAGGCCAGCGTCGCGGAGTATGACGCGTCGTAGAGCGCGGTGCGGATGTTGTCGCTCATCCCGCCGTCCACGCTCACGTACGTCCGGATCCCGTCCACGTCCTTGACCGTGCCGACCTCGTAGAGGGTGAACACGGCGGGCCCGACGATCGCCCGGCCCGGCTCGATCGACAGGTGCGGCACCGCCAGCCGCTCGGCGGCGCACTCGGACTCGACGATCCGGCGCATCCGCTTCGCCAGGTCCTGCGGCGCGGCCGGGTCGTCCTGGGTCGTGTACGCGATGCCGAAGCCGCCGCCGAGGTCCAGCTCGGGCAGCTCCACCCCGCGCGCGTCGCGGATCTGCGCCTGCAGGCCGAGCACCCGGCGGGCGGAGACCTCGAAGCCGCTGGCGTCGAAGATCTGCGAGCCGATGTGCGAGTGCAGGCCGCGCAGCTCCAGCACGCCCTCGTCGAGCACGCGGAAGGCCGCCTCGGCCGCCGCCCCGCCCGCGAGGGAGAAGCCGAACTTCTGGTCCTCGTGGGCGGTGGCGATGAACTCGTGGGTGTGCGCCTCGACGCCGACGGTGACGCGGATCATCACCTTCGGCCGGACGCCCCGCTCCCGGGCCAGCGCGGTGAGCCGGTCGATCTCGTGGAACGAGTCGAGGATGATCCGCCCGACCCCGGCGTCCAGCGCCCGGGCCAGCTCGCCGACCGACTTGTTGTTGCCGTGGAAGCCGATCCGCTCGGGCGGCATCCCGGCCGACAGCGCGGTGGCCAGCTCGCCACCGGTGCACACGTCGAGGTGCAGGCCCTCCTCGGCGATCATCCGGACCACGGCACGGCAGAGGAACGCCTTGCCCGCGTAGTAGACGTCGACGCCGTCGAAGGCGGTGCGGAAGTCGCGGCAGCGCGAGCGCAGGTCGTCCTCGTCGAGCACGTACACCGCCGTGCCGAACTCGGCCGCGAGGTCGCCGACGCCCAGCCCGGCCACGGTCAGCACCCCGTCGCCGCCGCGCGTCACGTTGCGCGGCCAGAGCTGCGGCACCAGCGCGTTGACGTCGACCGGCGTACGCAGCCACGCCGGCCCCCGGCTGCCGATGTCCCCGTGCAGGGCACCGGCCTCGTGTGCGCGCATGTCACATCCTCTCGGGGGCGGAGACGCCCAGCAGGCGCAGCCCGTTGGCGATCACGGTGCGGGTGGCGTCGTTCAGCCAGAGCCGGGCGTGGTGCAGGTCGGTGGCCTCCTCGTCGCCGCGCGGCAGGATCCGGCACTCGTCGTAGAACCGGTGGTAGGCCCCGGCCAGCTCCTCCAGGTAGCGCGCCACCCGGTGCGGCCCCCGCAGCTCGGCCGCCGTGGCGACCACGGCGGGGAACTCGGCGAGCGCCTTGAGCAGCTCGTTCTCCTTCTCGTGCCCGAGCAGCTCGGGACGGAACGCCTCGGCGTCGCCCCGGGTCAGCCCCACCTCGGCGGCGTTGCGGCCCACGCTGGCCGTCCGGGCCGCCACGTACTGGACGTAGTAGACCGGGTTGTCGCGGGTGGCCCGGGTCCACAGCTCGACGTCGATGTCGATCGGGGAGTCGCTGGAGTAGCGGGCCAGCGCGTAGCGGGAGGCGTCGACGCCGATCGCGTCGACCAGGTCCTCCAGGGTCACCACCGTGCCGGCCCGCTTGCTCATCCGGACCGGGGCGCCGTCGCGGACGAGGTTGACCATCTGGCCGATCAGGATCTCCAGGTTGCGCTCCGGGTCGTCGCCGAAGCACGCGGCCATCGCCTTCATCCGGCCGATGTAGCCGTGGTGGTCGGCGCCCAGCATGATCACGACCCGCTCGAAGCCGCGCTCGCGCTTGTCGAGGTAGTAGGCGCAGTCGGCGGCGAAGTACGTCCACTCGCCGTTGGACTTGCGCAGCACCCGGTCCTTGTCGTCGCCGAAGTCGGTGGTGCGCAGCCAGGTCGCGCCGTCGCTCTCGAACACCCGGCCCTGCGCGCGCAGCCGCTCGAGGGCGAGGTCCAGCTCGCCCCGGTCGTGCAGGTCCTTCTCGTTGAAGTAGGTGTCGAACTCCACCCCGAAGCCGCGCAGCGAGGTCTTGATCTCCTCGAACATCAGCGCGACGCCCTCGACCCGGAAGATCTCCTGGGCGGCGGCGTCGTCCAGCTCCCGCACGTCCGGACGGATGCCCCGGACCGCGTCGGCGATCTCGGTGATGTACGCCCCGGCGTAGCCGTCCTCGGGGGCCGGCTCGCCCTTCGCGGCGGCGAGCAGGGAACGGGCGAACCGGTCGATCTGGGAGCCGGCGTCGTTGAAATAGTATTCCGTGCCGACGTCGGCGCCGGTGGCGCGCAGCAGCCGGCTGAGCGCGTCGCCGACGGCCGCCCAGCGGACGCCGCCGATGTGCACCGGGCCGGTCGGGTTCGCCGAGACGAACTCCAGGTTGATCCGCTGGCCGGCGAGCCGCTCGCTGCGGCCGTACTCCTCGCCGGCCTCGACGATCGTCCGGGCGAGCTGGCCGGCGGCGGCCGCGTCGAGCCGGATGTTGAGGAAGCCCGGGCCGGCGATCTCCACCGACTTGACCCCCGGGGCCCGCCCGAGCTGCTCGGCGAGGGCGGTGGCCAGCTCGCGCGGCGGGACGCCCACCTTCTTGCTGAGCTGGAGCGCCAGCGTCGAGGCGTAGTCGCCGTGCTCGGGGTTGCGAGGTCGCTCCACCGCCGTGGAGTCCGGCAGTGCGGAGCGGTCCAGGCCCCGCTCGGTGAAGACGGCGTGGGCTGCGGAGAGGACGACCTCGGCGAGTTCTGCGGGAGTCACCGATCCATGTTATCGGGGGTAGACTCGGTCCCCGCGGCGGCGACCCAGAGTGTGAAACCGGCCCGCCGGATCCCCTGACCGACCGACCTGACGAGGCACGATGAGCATCAGCACTCCGGGTGGCCCCGAGCGCCGCCCGACCACGGTCAGCACCGGCAAGAAGCCGGCGGCGGGCCGGCCGGCCGCGGGCGCCGGCAAGGCCGGGTCCGGCAACGCCAAGGCCGGGGCCGGCAAGTCGACGGGTCCCCGCCCCGGCGCCGGGGGCAAGGGCCGCAAGCCGGTCACCCCGGTGAAGGTGAGCCAGGGTCGTTCCTGGGGCCCGATCGCGCTCTTCGTCGCCGTGGGCGTGCTCGCCGTGTCGATCATCGGCTACGGCGCCTGGGCGTCGTTCCAGGGCGCCAAGCCCTGGGAGGACCGGGCAGCCGACATCCAGGGCATCGTCAACTTCCGCGAGAAGGACAAGGAGCTCGTCTCGGGCGGCAACCACCAGACCGGCCCGATCACCTACTCGATCCTGCCGCCGGTGGCCGGCCCGCACAACGCGGCCTGGCAGAACTGCATGGGTGACGTCTACGACGCCCCGGTCGCCAACGAGCACGCGGTGCACAGCCTGGAGCACGGCACGGTGTGGATCACCTATCGCCCCGACCTGCCCGCCGACCAGGTGGCGAAGCTGACCGAGAAGGTGCAGGGCAAGGAGAAGATGATGCTCAGCCCGTTCGAGGGGCTGGACAAGCCGATCTCCCTGCAGGCCTGGGGCTACCAGCTCAAGGTTGACAAGGCCGACGACAGCCGGATCGACGACTTCATCAAGGCGCTGCGGGTCAACGCCTCGATCGAGGGCCCGACCGCGCTGTGCAGCCAGGGCATCACCGCCACCGGCACCGCGCCGCGTGACGGCAACCAGATGGGCTGAGGAGAACGATGAGCACCCCGACCATGATCGATACCGCCGAGCCGGCCAGCCCCGCTCCGGAGGAGGGGCGGCCGTCCGCGCGCCGCTGGGGCACCGCCGCGCTGGCTCTCGCCGTCGTGGTCGGGCTGCTCCTCGGGTACGCGGGCGGCCTGCTGACGCCCCGGTTGACCCGGCCGGGCGAGACCTCGGCGGAGGCGGGCTTCGCCCGGGACATGACGACCCACCACGCGCAGGCGGTGGAGATGGGCCTGGTCGCCTTCGACAGGGGCACGGACCCGGAGGTCCGCAGCATCGGCGGCGACATCGCCACCGCCCAGCAGGGTGAGCTCGGCATCATGCAGGCGTGGCTGCGCTCGTGGGAGCTCGACCCGGCGGGCAGCGAGCCGTCGATGTCGTGGATGCCCGACGGCACCGGAATGGTCAAGAACGGGCTGATGCCGGGCATGGCCACCCCCGAGGAGATGGCGAAGCTGCACGCGGCCGAGGGCCGGGAGCTGGACGTCCTGTTCCTGCAAATGATGATCAAGCATCACCTGGGCGGCATCCACATGATCGACGGCATCCTCGAGGCCAGCGACGAGCCCGACGTGGTCCGGACGGCCCAGACCATGAAGAACACCCAGCGCAAGGACCTGACCAACCTCCAGAACGCGCTGAAGCGCCTGGGCGGCTGATCCAGTCCCCACCGCACCGCTCATCCGTCGAGAGGTCCGCGTCGCGCCGGTTCACCCCGGCCGGCCCGGACCTCTCGCCGTTCCCGCCGGAGCCTATGCCCGGTTTGGCAGTATACGCGAGCTGAAGACCGGTCCGACCGATTACCTCACTAAGGGAGTTTTCTCCACACATATCGTGACCAGTTGCGATTCGGGCTCGTTGCGCAGGACGTGGGGGTTGCACTGAGAGACGCACGGCGTTCGGTCACCAGCTGGTGCCGACGCCACACCATCGGCGGTGACGGGGCGGTGGCAGCCGTCCGTCGCGGACAGCGGCAGGGCGAGCCGGGAACGCTCAGCCGCGAACAGGAACTCGAACTGATCGACGTCCTGCGGGGCGTCTACCCCGACGAGCTGGGCCTGGACGAGGAGCTGTGGACGCGGCAGAGCCTGCACACGCTCATCCAGCGCCGCTTCGAGCTGCCGATGGACGCCGGGGCGGTCGGGGCGTACCTGCGGGCCTGGGGGTTGGGCCCGCGGGAGCCCCGGGAGCGGGCCTGCGGGCTCTGCGTGGGCGCGGTGGAGCGCTGGGTACGCAGCGAGTACCCGGCCATCACCCGGGCCGCGCAGGAGCACCTCGCGGAGGTCTACTGGATCGGCCGGGTACGCCTGCGCGGCACCATGCCGGCGGCGGACGTCATCTCCGCCGTCTCGTCCCGCGGCCGGGTGCGCTTCATGATCACCACGCCGTCGGTCGACCCGCCGCTCCCCCGCGACTTCGTGCTGCGGCTCAGCGGCGAGGAGCAGCGGACGGTGCACCTGATCGTCGACGGCTCCTGGCCCCGCAACGAGTGGCCCCGCCGGCTGCCCCGCCGCATCGTGCTGCACCCGCTGCCCAGTTGCGGCCGCGCCGTCGCCGCCTGAGCGGGCGCGGCCAGCGAGACCGTGCCGACCAGCCTGACCGGGCTGGTCAGCCCGACCGGAGTCGGCCGGCCCGACCGGGCCGACCAGCCTGAGCGGGCCGACCAGGCGTTCCGGGCCCGCCCGCACCCTGGCCCGGCGACACGGACTCGATCATCCGATACCGATTCGGCGTTCCGGGGAGGCGTTTGCTAGTCTTCTCAAGTCGCTGAGCCCCCGTAGCTCAGGGGATAGAGCACCGCCCTCCGGAGGCGGGGGCGCAGGTTCGAATCCTGCCGGGGGCACCATCGATGAGCACCACGAAAGGCCGCTGACCAGGCAACCCGGTCAGCGGCCTTTGTCGTGTGTCCGGCCGTCGGCGACGGCGGCGGGCGTCTGTGCCGAAGTTCCGGCGCGCCCCCGGCCACGGCCGAACGCTCTCCCGATGCCATCGGGATCTCCAGACGGGACGGACCGCACACGAGTGCCGGGCCTCCCATCAACCGGGACCGCGCACGTCTCCGCGGGTGATCCGCCGGCCGACCCGTGTCGGCGCACCCGGCTGCACACCTGTTCGGTTCAGCACTACTCGACAAGCCGATCGTCGATAAACTGCATCCGCTTCAGGATCTTCCCTTCCTTGCTCTTGTCATAGATCGAGTATCTTTTCTGCGGATCGTCGTCCGACCAAAGTATCGATACGATCAGATCGTTCTTGTGATGCTCCAGCCGATCCGTGTCCAGGTAACCCTCATCAGGCTGCCAGTCCCTCGGCAGGTCGCCGCTCTCCCGGTAGAAGTACATGTAGAAGGCCCTGACCTTGCCTTCTGCCACCTGGGCCTCCCCTTCGATCGGGTGAGCCTTGGCGTACTCCTCGACCAGCTCTTTCAGTTCCACCAGACCTCCGGGTGGATTCAGGATCATGTAGTGCTTCCTGACAGTCACCACCCGCTCGTCCGGCTTACCGAAGACTTCCTCCGTGTTGTCGATCTCGAAGATCTTCGTCTCCCCGCCTGCTTCCTCATTCTTCATGCATCCGGACAGGCTCGATGAGACGAGAAGCGCACCAACAATCAGGGCCAGCACCTTCAGATTGGCCTTGACCACTCAACTCCCCCTCAAATGGCAGTTCGTTCCCGTCAGCAACCGCCGGGGCCACTTCGGCCGCCCGCACGGCGGCTTGTCGAAGGAAACCACGAGGCATGACACGACGGCGAAGGCGGCGCGGAGCCGCCGTGAACGCGAGGCGAGGGCAACGCGATCATGAGCGAGAGAGTACCTACCGGATCATGGTCGCCACAGGGCGAGTACATCGGCCGGAGGCGGGGCACAGGTTCGAATCCTGCCCGGTCCGCCACACCGAACACGTACGGGGGCGGACGCGTCGACGTCCGCCCCCGTTGCCCGTCTCACGTCAGGTCCGTGGCGCGGTGGACCGGGCCCAGCGCAGCAGCGCGGTGAACGCCAGCACGGCGGTCACCGCACCGCCCAACAGACGCACCCGGTGCCCGGCGACGAACTCCGCGGCGACCTGGCGCAGGTACTCCGGGGAGTGCGTGCCGACCGGGTCGACGAACATGATCTCGTTGCGCGGCCAGAAGAAGAACACGGAGAACAGGAACTCGCAGGCGACGAACACCGCTGCCGCGCCGACGATCCACCAGCGCAGCCGGCGGTCACGCCAGGTGAGCACCGTCGCGGCGAGGGACGCGAGGACGACGGTGGCGCCGAGCGGCGGGAAGTAGTCACTCGGGCCGCCCGCCACCAGGAACTCGCGCGCCCGGTCCAGCGACGCCGGCGGGTCGCCGAAGATGTTCGGGTAGAGCATCACGGTCTCGGCGGCGACGCCGCCGAACGACATCATCGCCGTCCACACGAGAGCGACGAGCACCGCCCAGGTCAGCCTGTTGCGGGTCATGAGTCCTCCTGCCGATCCGTCGCGCCGTTCCGACGCCGTACGCCTGGTCGTCGTCGACGCTAGGCCGGCCGCCGTCGCCGGTCTGCCGTCCAGGAGCGCGAACCCGGGTCGCTTCCGGGCGTGCGCCGACGCCGCCCGGTCGCCCACCCGCGCGGTCGAGGTCGCTTCCCGACGTAGCCGACAGCCGCCGACGGACGCGCCTGGGCGACAGCGCCGGCACCCGGTCTGGTCCTACGCTCGTGGCGTGCCGGTATCCCGCCCCACCCGCACCGACGCCCTGCTCGGCCTGGCCACCTTCTGCCTGGTCGCGGCGGCCGTGGCCACCGGCGACGCCCCGAGTGCCCCGGCGGCGTACGGATTCGCGGTCGGCTTCGGGGCCCTGCTGCTGGTCGCCCGGGCCTGGCCCGTGCCGGCGCTGCTGGCGACCGCGCTCGGCATCACGGCGTACTACACGCTGGACCTGCCGCCGATCGGCCTGGCCGCGCCGGCCGCCGCCGTCCTGTACGCGGCGGCGGAGCGGGGCCGCGCGCTGTGGGCGGCGGTGGTCGGCGGGTCGCTGCTGGCGGCGTCGGTGGCGTCGCGGCTCGCCGAGGGCGACGACGCCGGCATCGTCCTGGGCTTCGGCCTCGGGTCCGAGGCGGCGCTGATGCTGGCCGTCGTCGCGCTGGGCGACGCCGTCCGTCACCGGCGCTCGCTGCGGGCCGAGCTGGCCCGGCAGGTGGTCGTGGCCGCCGAGGAGCGGCGGCGGGAGGCCGCCCGGCAGGTCGAGGCCGAGCGGCTGCGCATCGCCAGGGAGGTGCACGACACCCTCGGGCACACGATGTCCGTGGTCACACTCCAGTCGGCGGTGGCGCAGGAGGCGCTCGCCGACCGGGCGCCGGAGCGGGTGGACGTGGCGCTGGCGGCGATCCGGTCGGCGGGTGGCAGCGCGATGGCCGAGCTGCGCGCGACGCTGGGCACCCTGCGCGGCGACGCCGGCGTCCGCCGACCACCGCCGGGGGTCGACCAGCTCGCCGCCCTGGCGGAGGGCGTCCGCCGCAGCGGGCTCGCCGTCGAGCTGCGCGTCGACGGCGACGTCGGCGCGCTGCCGGCGGTCGTGGGCACCACCGCCTACCGGGTCGTGCAGGAGGCGTTGACCAACGCGCTGCGGCACGCGCGGGCCACGAGGGTCGACGTCACCGTCCGGGCGACCGGCTCCCACCTGACGCTGGAGGTCGTCGACGACGGCCGGGGCGCCGCCGCGCCACCCGGGGACGGCGACGGGAGCCCGGTGCGGAGCGGCGGCAGCCATGGGCTGCTCGGCGGGGGCCAGGCACCGGGCGGCTTGAGCCAGCAGGGCGGCGGGAGCCAGGGGCTGCGCGGGATGTCCGAGCGGGTCGCCCTGCTCGGCGGGACCGTCCACACCGGCACCGCCGGGACGGGCGGCTTCCGGGTGTCCGTCCGACTGCCGCTGTCCGGGCCCCGGCCGTGACGCCCCTGCGCGTCGTCCTCGTCGACGACCAGCACCTCATCCGTGCCGGGCTCCGCGCGCTGCTCGAACGCGACCCGGACATCGCCGTCGTCGCCGAGGCCGCCGACGGCGCCGCCGGCCTGGCCGCCGTCCGGGCCCACCGGCCGGACGTCGTCCTCATGGACGTCCGCATGCCGGGCACCGACGGCATCGAGGCCACCCGGCGCATCCTGACCGACCCCGGCCTCGCCGACGTACAGGTGGTCATGCTGACCACCTTCGACGACGACGAGTACCTCTTCGACGCCATCCGCGCCGGGGCGGCCGGGTTCCTGCTCAAGGACACCGCGCCCGACGCCCTGCGCGCCGCCGTACGCACCGTGGCCGGCGGGGACGCGCTGCTGTCGCCCGCCGTCACCCGCCGGGTGCTCGCCGCCGCCGCCCGCTCCCCCGTGCCCGACGGCACCCGGCTCGCCGGGCTCACCGAGCGGGAACGCGACGTCCTCGCCCAGGTCGGCGCCGGGCGGTCCAACGCGGAGATCGGCGCCGCCCTGCACCTCAGCCCGGACACCGCCCGCACCTACGTCAGTCGCCTGCTCGCCAAGCTGCACGCCCGCGACCGGTCCCAGCTCGTCGTGATCGCCTACGAGAGCGGGCTCGTCCGACCCGGCGAGCGGTAGCGCCACGCCGACGACACCTCCGGCCGACGACGAACCTCCAGCTGCCCGCCGGCCGCCGGCCGACGACGGGCCTTCGGCCGGCCGCCGGTCACCGGCGGTGCGGCGCGTACGTCAGCCGGCGGCGCGGCGGGCGCGGGCCCGGCGCTTGCCCTCGTGCATGGCCTGCACCCGCGCGATCGGGATGGTGTGCCCCTCCGCGACCAGGTCCGCCGGGAGCTGCTGCGGCGCGGGCATCCGCTCGGCCCACGGGTCGCGGTCGGCGACCAGCGCCGGGACGGTGCGGATCGTGAAGTCCGCCGGGGCGACGTCGGCCAGGTCGGCCCAGTCCACCGGGAAGGACACCGGCACCCCCGGCCGCAGCCGCGGGCTGTAGGCGGCCACCACGGTCGCCCCGCCGGCCCGCGTCGAGTCCACGAAGACCTTGCCGCCCCGGTCCTCGCGGATGAAGGCGGTGGTGGCCAGCGCCGGGTCCAGCCGTTCGGCGCGAGCGGCGACCGCCCGGGTGGCGGCGGCCATGTCCTCCACGGCGGCGCCCTCCGCGACCGGCACGAAGACGTGCACGCCCTTGGCACCGCTGGTCTTGACCGCGCCGGTGAGCCCGGCGTCGGCGAGCGCCTGCCGGACCAGCAGGGCGGCGGCCACCGCCAGCCCGAACGAGTCCCCCTCGGGCGGGTCGAGGTCGAGCACCAGATGGGTGGGGCGGTGCAGGTCGTCCACCGTGGCCAGGGTGGGGTGGTACTCCACGGCGCGCTGGTTGGCGAACCAGAGCAGGGTGCGCCGGTCGTCGCAGAGCGCGTACGAGACCTCGCGGTGGGACGCCTCGGCCCAGACGGAGGTGCGGCGCACCCAGTCCGGGGTGTACTTCGGCAGGTTCTTCTGCATGAACGCCGGCTGTCCGGGCCGGACCCGGATCACCGACAGCGGCCGGCCGCGCAGCGGCGGCAGGATCCGCTCGTGGACGGCGTCGAGGTAGTCGACCAGGTCCCGCTTGGTCGCGTCGTCGCCGTCGGACAGCGGTTGGTCGAGGTTGGTCAGCGACACGCCGTCCCGGGTCTCGTCAGCGCGACTCATCCGACCACCTTCCCGGCCCGACGGCCGGCGGTCAACCGGACGCGGCGGTGTGCTCCCCGACGAACGGGTCGCCGCCGCTCCCGTGGTGCGCGATCTCGCACTTCCTGCTTCCACGGAAGGGGACAGGTCACGCATCCCACGCGCCGCAGGTGCGAGATCGTCGACGCGAGGAAGAGGCCGCGGGCTGGCTCCTTCGGCGCGGTCCGGCTCCTTCGGCGCGGGCTGGCGCTTCCGCCCCGGTCCGGCCTGCTTCTCGTCGCGCCCGCCGGTAGCCGGTCAGGCGGCCGACCGGCGGGCCGGGGCCGGCTCGGCGGCCGGGCGGCTGGCCGGGGCGGGCCGGCGGCGGAGGGTGACCACGGCGACCAGGAGGGCGGCCGCGACGAGGGCGGCGGCCACGGTGAACGCGGTCCGGTAGCCGGCGGCGAGCGCGTCGGCCTCGGCCCAGCCGACGTCCCGCAGTCCGTCCGCGCGGCTGGCGGCCAGCGTGGCGAGCACGGCCAGCCCGAGCGCGCCGCCGACCTGCTGGGTGGTGTTGACCAACCCGGAGGCCAGCCCGGCGTCGGCCGGGTCGGCGCCGGCCATCGCCAGGGTGGTGACCGCCGGCAGGGTGAGCCCGCCGGCGACGCCGAAGAGGAGCATCGACGGGAGCACGTCGGGCAGGTAGCCGCCGTCGACCGGGAGCCGGGCGAGCAGCAGGAACGCGGCCACCGCCAGCGCGAGCCCGGTGACCAGCAGGGCCCGCGCGCCGTACCGGGCGATCAGCCGGCCCGCGAGGCCGAGCGAGACCACCGCGATCGTCACCGGCGTGGGCAGGAAGGCCAGCCCGGTGGCCGTCGGGTCGAGATCCAGGACGAGCTGGAGTTCCAGCGCGAGCAGGAACTGGAAGCCGAAGAACGCGGCGACCATGAGGAACTGCACGACGTTGGCGGCGACCAGGCCGGGGGTGCGCAGCACCCGCGGTGGCAGCAGCGGGGTCGCGGTCGACCGCTGCCGCAACGCGAACGCCGCGAGCAGGACCGCCGCGAGCGCGGCGGCGCCGAGCGTCCGGGCCGAGGCCCAGCCGTGCTCGCCGGTGCCGACGATCGCCAGCACGGCGAGCATCAGGCCCCCGGTGACCAGCGCCGCGCCGAGCAGGTCCAGGCCGGCGCGCAGGCCGACGCCGGGGTCGGCGTCGAGCAGGCGTACGGCGGCCAGCAGGATCAGCAGCCCGATCGGCAGGTTGACCGCGAAGATGGCGGGCCAGCCGGCCAGGTCGGTGAGCACGCCCCCGGCCAGCATGCCGATCGACGCCCCGGCGGCTCCGGTGAAGCTGAAGACCGCGATCGCGCGTGCCCGCTCGGCGGGCTCCGGGAAGAGCCGGACGATCATGCCGAGACTCACCGCCATGGTGAGCGCCCCGCCGACGCCCTGGAGGAAGCGGGCCACGACCAGCACCTCCGGGCCGGTCGCCACCGCGCAGAACAGCGAGGCCACGGTGAACAGCGCGACGCCGGCCAGGAAGACCGCCCGCCGGCCGAGCAGGTCGCCGAGGCGTCCGGCGAGCAGCAGCAGCCCACCGAAGGCGACGAGGTACGCGTTGACCACCCAGGCCAGGCCGGTCGCGGTGAAGCCCAGGTCCCGCTGGACGGCGGGCAGCGCCACCGCGACGATGCTGCCGTCCAGGATGATCATCAGGCTGCCGGCGCAGAGCACGAGCAGCGCCGGCCAGCGGGATCCGACGGTACGGATGGACACGGACGCCTCCTAGGTGCACGTTTTGTTACCGGAGCCATCTTCTGTGACCATGAGGCGGAGCGTAAGGAGGCACTTTCATGTCCCAGGGGAACACCGATGTGCCCGTGGACGGGGTCCAGGCGTGCGCGGCCGGCGACGCGCCGTTCACCCCCGGCCAGGCCAGGGCGTGCACGGTCCGCGAGGTGCTCGACCGGGTGGGTGGCAAGTGGAGCATCGGCATCCTGGTCGCCGCCTCCCAGGGGCCGGTGCGCTTCACCGAGTTGGAGCGCACGGTGGAGGGGATCAGCCGCCGGATGCTCACCCTGACCCTGCGCAACCTGGAACGCGACGGCCTGCTGCGCCGGACGGTCTATCCGACCGTGCCGCCGAAGGTGGAGTACACCGCCACCCCCATCGCGCTGGAGCTCTACGACTCGCTGGTCACCCTGACCAACTGGGCCGAGCGGCACCGCACCGCGATCGCCGACGCGCGCGACGCGTACGACCGGGCGCACGGCGAGGCGGGCTAGGCGACGACCCTGGCCCGGGTCCGGCGCCCGCTGAACCTCGGCCGGACCGGTGCCGGAGGGCGTCGGCCCGCGGCACACCCCGGCGCCTGTGGGGAACGCCACGCCTTCGATCTGACCGATCGGTCAGGCTCTGACCGATCGGTCAGGCATGCTGGTTCGGGAGGTGGACCGGCATGGCGCGGGCGGTACCGGAGACACACGACGACATCCTGGCGGCGGCGGCGCGACGCTTCGCGGTGACCGGCTACCGGGGCACCTCGTTGCAGGACATCGCCCGCGAGGTGGGCTGCTCCAAGGCGGCGGTGCTCTACCACTTCGCCAACAAGGAGGCCATCCTCACCGAGCTGATGGCCCGACCCATCGAGGTCCTCGAGGCGCTCGACGAGCGGATCGCCGCGCACCGGGGGGCGGACGCCCAGCGGGTCGCCGCCGAGGGCTTCGTCGACCTCGCGGTCCGGTTCCGGCGCGAGATCGCCCTGCTCCGGGGCGAGTTCCCGGAGCTGCTCCAGCAGCCCGCCTTCGCGCACGTCCAGCGGATCTCCGAGCGGCTTATCGACGCGTTCGCCGGGCATCCGGACCGCCCCTCCGCCCGGATCACCGCGCTGGTGCTGCTCGCCGGCATCTCCGAGACGTGCGGCGAGTTCGTCGACGTACCCGACGAGGAGCTGCGCGCCGCCCTGCTGGCACTCGTACGACGGGCGCTGGAGCCCGTCGACTGACTCGTTCCCAACCACCACGACCGAGGACAAGGAACTCATGGCGACCCTGCTCTACCGGCTCGGCCGGGGCTCGATGCGCC
The DNA here is from genome assembly GCF_040679695.1 of Micromonospora sp. NPDC052213. Lineage (NCBI taxonomy): Bacteria > Bacillati > Actinomycetota > Actinomycetes > Micromonosporales > Micromonosporaceae > Micromonospora > Micromonospora sp. NPDC052213. The sequence continues at coordinate 40,923 of NZ_JBFAVI010000008.1, read as the reverse complement.
GGCGGCGACTCGTCGCGGCGATCTGGCTCGTCGTACTCGTCGGACTCGGCCTCGCCGCCGCGACCCTGCGCGGCCCGATGGCGGACAACTTCACCATGCCCGGCACGGAGTCCCAGCGCGCCCTGGACCTGCTCGCCGAGCAGTTCCCGGCGGCCAGCGGCGCGACCGGCACCATCGCGGTCAAGGCACCGGCCGACGGCGCGCTCGGCAGCCCGCAGGGGCAGGCCGTGGTGAAGGAACTCGCCCAGGAGGCCGCGACGCTGCCCGGGGTGGTCGGCGCCGTCGACCCGTTCCAGGTGGGGGCGGTCTCCCCCGACGGCCGGTACGCGCTGGTCCAGGTCCAGTTCGCCACCGGAGCCGACGAGGTGACCGACGCCCAGCGCGACGCGTACGAGCAGGTCGGCGCGCGGGCCGAGGCGCAGGGCTGGGAGGTCGCGCCCGGCGGCGAGGTGCTCAGCGCCGTGCCGGAGGTCGGCTCGACCGAGGCGATCGGTGTCGCGATCGCCGCGATCGTCCTGGTGGTCACGTTCGGGTCGCTGGTGGCGGCCGGGATGACCATGCTGAACGCCCTGATCGGCGTGGGCGTCGGCATGGCCGGCCTCTTCGCGCTGAGCAGCGTGGTCGACCTGACCAGCACCGCGCCGATCCTCGCCCTGATGCTCGGCCTCGCGGTCGGCATCGACTACTCGCTGTTCATCACCTCCCGCTACCGGCAGAACCTGATCGAGGGCCTGCCGCCGGACGAGGCGGTGGGCCGCGCGGTGGGCACCGCCGGCTCGGCCGTGCTCTTCGCCGGGGCCACCGTGGTCATCGCGCTGGCCGGCCTGGCCGTGGTCAACATCCCGTTCCTGACCGTGATGGGTCTGGCCGCCGCCGCCACGGTCACCGTCGCGGTGCTGGTCGCGATCACGCTCCAGCCCGCCCTGCTCGGCTTCGCCGGCCGCCGGGTGCTCCCCCGCAGGCTGCGCTCGTCCGTGCCGGCCGGGGACGGGGCGGTCGCCGGCGCCGCGGCGCCGGCCGCCGAGGACCGCTCCGGGCTCGGGTTCCGCTGGGCGCGCGCCGTCACCCGGTTCCGGATCCCCGTCATCCTGGTCGGGCTGCTCGGGCTGGGCCTGCTCGCGCTGCCCACGCCGGACATGCGGCTGGCGCTGCCGGACGCGGGCACCGCGCCGGTCGGCTCGCCCGCCCGGGCGTCCAACGACCTGATCACCGAGGGCTTCGGGCCGGGCTTCACCGGCCGCCTCGCGGTGGTGGTCGCCGGGGACACCCCGCAGGCCACCTCGGCCGCGGTCCCGCAGGTCACCGCGCTGATCCAGCGCACCGAGAACGTCCTCGCGGTGGCCCCGCCGCAGCTCAGCCCGGACGGCCGCACCGCGCTGCTCGGCGTGGTGCCGAAGACGGGGCCGACCGACGAGGCCACGGAGACCCTGGTCAACGACGTCCGGGCCGCGGTCGGCGAGTTCCGCGACGTGGACGTGCTGCTGACCGGCGCGACCGCCATCGGCATCGACGTCTCCGAGAAGCTCTCCGACGCCCTGCCGGTCTACCTGCTGCTGGTGGTCGGGCTCTCGGTGCTGCTGCTGATGCTGGTCTTCCGCTCGCTGCTGGTGCCGGTCAAGGCCGCGCTGGGCTTCCTGCTCACCGTCGCCGCGACGTTCGGCATCACCGTGGCGGTGTTCCAGCAGGGCCACCTCGCCGACCTGGTCGGCCTGGACACGCCCGGCCCGCTGGTCAGCTTCCTGCCGATCCTGCTGATCGGCATCCTGTTCGGGCTGGCGATGGACTACGAGGTCTTCCTGGTCTCCCGGATGCGGGAGGACTTCGTGCACGGTGACACCGCGCAGCAGGCGACCATCAACGGGATGGGGCACGGGGCCCGGGTGGTCACCGCCGCCGCCCTGATCATGATCTCGGTGTTCGGCGGCTTCGTGTTCCTCGACGACCCGGTGATCAAGTCGATGGGCTTCGCGCTCGCGATCGGCGTCGCCATCGACGCGTTCGTGGTGCGGATGACGATCGTCCCGGCGGTGATGTCGCTGCTCGGCCGGGCAGCCTGGTGGCTGCCGCGCTGGCTGGACAGGGCCCTGCCGAACGTCGACATCGAGGGCGAGGGCCTGCGCGCCCACCTCGACGAGAAGACCCCGGTGACCCCCCGCGCCTGACCCGCCCGACGCCTACCCGGCCGGTCAGACGCCGGCCGGGTAGGTCTCCATCTCGCCGGGCGTGGTCAGGGCGGGCAGCGGGTGCAGGGCGGTGGTCTCGTCGCACCAGACGAAGGCGTCGTACCGCTCCCCCAGCCGGGTCGGCACGTAGTTGCCCCAGGACTCGAACGACGGGTCGTAGACCACCCCGATCGCCCGGTGGTCGGCGGTGTCGGTGACCCAGCCCGGCTGGTCGGCGCCGCCGAAGACGAGCACCGCCCGTTCCGGCATCAGCTCGTGCAGCCGGCCCTCGACCGAGCCCGGGCGGGCCGGCGGCACCACCATCGCCTCGGCCGGCGAGCCCCAGCGCGGCGCGGCGATCACCGTGCCCTGGTAGCCGCCGAAGCCGACCAGGACCACGTCGTCGGCCCCGTGCCGCTCACGGGCCAACTGACCGATGTTGATCAACCCGTCGGCGGCCATGTCGGTGGCCCGGGCGTCCCCGATGTGTGTGTTGTGCGCCCAGACGATCCCCCGCGAGCCCGGGCCGTAGCGGTCCAGCAGCCGGTCCAGCGTGTCCGCCATGTGGGTGTCCCGGATGTTCCACGACTCCGGGCCGCCCCGGACCATGGCCCGGTAGTAGCGCTCCGCGCCGGCCACCACCTCCGCGTTCTGCCAGGCCGAGAAGCTGTCCGGGCCGTCCGCGGCGGCCTGTTCGCGGGTACGCGCCAGCAGCCGGACGACCTCCTCCTCGCAGCGCGCCGAGACGAACCGGCTGGCCGCGCCGTACTCCTCGACCCGCTTGCCGTACGGCTCGAAGCAGCGGTACGCGTCCTGCGCCGCCTCCAGCGACGCCGGGTCCTCCTCGCCGAGGTAGTCGAAGATCGCCTGCATCGACTCCCACAGGCTGTAGACGTCCAGGCCGTGGAAGCCGGCCCGGGCGTCCTCGGGCCGCTCGACGTTCCACGCCCGCAGCCAACTGCAGAACCGGGACACCTCGGCGTTCGCCCACATCCAGGTCGGCCACCGCTCGAAGCGCTCCAGCGCCATGCGCGGCTCGGTGGCCCCGCCCGGGGCGCCCGTCACGGATCGGTGCACCCGGTCGCAGTCGGGCCAGTCCCCCTCCACGGCGACGAAGGAGAAGCCGCACTCGGCGATCAGCCGGCGGGTGAGCTGTTCGCGCAGCCGGTAGTAGTCGTAGCTGCCGTGCGTCGCCTCCCCGATCATCACGATCCGGGCGTCCCGGACGCGCTCCAGCAACGGGTCGAAGTCGCTCGGCGCGCCGAGCCGCTGAACCAGCATGGCGGGCGGCTACCCGGCGTGTCGCCGGGCAAACCGCCGGCCGTCGCGCGGGGCGGCCACCCCGCCGGTCCCGCGCGACGTGGGCCGCGCGGGACCGGACCGACCGGGCACGGAGCGGGACCCCGGGGCGCGGGGGCGGACCCGAGCGGGGCGTGGGGCCGGGACCCGCGAGGCACGGGCGGTGTGCCGGCGGGCTGAGCGGGTAGCCCGTCGGCATGACCGTCACCGGCGTGCAGTTGCAGGAGTACCTGGCCGGACTCGACTACCCGGTCTCGCGGGAGGACCTGGTCCGCTGGGGCCAGGAGAACGGGGTCAGCACGGAGATGCTCCAGATGCTCCGGTCCCTGCCGAGGGAGGAGTTCGACTCCCCCGCCGAGCTGAGCGAGGCCCTGAACACGCTGGCCTGACCGCGGCACGACCTGCACGCCACACTCCAGCGGCTGGCCGGCTCACCTGGCGTGCAGCAGCCGGAACAGCACCAGCCACTGCTCCGGCCAGACGTGCCCGACCGGGGTGGCCGGGTCGAGCCGCGTCGCCCGCAGCGCCGCCGACAGCCGCGCGCGCGGGTGGTGCCGGCCCAGCGAGGCCGCGAGCGAGCCGCCGACCCCGTCGAAGCCGATCTCCACCATCCGCCGGTACGCGGGCAGCGCCGCCGCGGCCAGCAGCGGCTCCGGCCGCCGCTCGACGCGCAGGATGCCGGCGTCCACCCCGGGCACCGGGCGGAACGCGGTGCGGGGCACCCGCCCGGCGAGCCGCCAGCCGAACTCCGGCCAGGTCAGGACGGTGAGCCGGGTCCACCGGCCGTAGTCGCCGCTGCGCCGTCGGGCGTACTCGAGCTGGGTGAGCAGGGTCGCCGCGCGCAGCCCGGGCGCGGCCAGGCACCACCGCACCACGGCCGAGGTGAGCGACCAGGGGATGTTGCCGACCACGTCGAACTCCTCCCGCGGGGGCGTCGCGGTCAGGAAGTCGGCCTGGCGGTGGGTGACGTTCGGCAGGCCGGCGCAGATCCCGGCCAGCTCGGCGCCGGCGGCGGGGTCCACCTCGTACGCCATCAGGTGTCGGCAGCGGGCGGCGAGCGGCCGGGTGAGCTGGCCCCGGCCGGCGCCCACCTCCAGCAGGAGCCGGTCGGGCCGGGGTCGGGCGGCGTGCACCAGCCGGGCGATCGCGGCCGGGTCGACGAGGAAGTTCTGGGAGAGTACGCGCCGGGAGCGGTCGCGTTCGGTTGCTCGGGTACGGCGGGGCGCCACGGGTCGTCGTCCTGTCTGTCGCCGTGCGGCGACGGAGCGGACAGGCAGGGGAAAGGGGCCTGTCCGGGGGAAGAGTGGACTCGGACGGCCCTGGGCGTGGCGCGGGGACTGCGGGTCGGCGGCGCACGGCGGCACCCACCGCTCGGCCGGAGACCGGAGGCGGCGCGGCACGCCACCGCCCGGCCGGAGACGGGGGTGGCGCGCGCGGCACGTCACCCGGGCGGGTGACCGGGGTGGCGCCGACGGCGGCACTCACCCCGGGGTGTCACCCGGGCGGCGGTGGGACGGCGCCGAGGGCCCGGCCAGGACCGGGCGGAGGGCGCCGTGCGTGCGGTGCGGGATCAGTCGCGGGTCGCGTCGGCCAGGGCCGGACGCCGGACTCGCAGGCGGGCCAGCAGTGGCCCGAAGGCGGCCGGCGTGCCGACCCCCTCGATCAGAGCGTGCGCGGACATGCCCGCGACCCTAGCTCCGTCGTCGCCGCCCGGCGACCGCTTTTCCGCCTCAGCCGGCAGGCCGACGGTGCGGCCCTCAACCCGGGAGGTCGACGGTGCGGCCCTCGGCGCGGGCGGTCTCGGCGGCGGCGAGCACGGCGACGACCTCGCGGCCGAAGCGCACGTCGCAGCGGTGGTCCCGGGTGCCCGACCCGATCTCCTCCAGCAACTGGTCGATCGCCACCCCCAACGCGGTGGCCGAGTCGCCCTCGCCGGCCGGGACGGTCTCGATGCCGTTCTCGCCGTAGAAGACGAACTCCCGGCTCACCGCCTCGGGCGGGGCGTCCAGGGTCAGCGAGATCGTGCTCGTCGCTCCCCCGTCGTGGGTGAGCAGCAGGTGGACGAGCCCGCGCGGCCCGTCCATCGCGGCGACCCGGGTGACCCGGCCGAGCACCGGCAGGATGACCGACAGCGCGTGCGGGCCGATGTCCCAGAGCGCGCCGTGCTGCCGCCGCCAGGGCGAGGCGCCGTACGGGCTGCTCGGCTGGAAGATCGAGCCGAACCGGACCGCCTTCGCGGTGTGCCACCCGCCGACGGCGGCGGTCGAGGCCAGGAAGGCGGCGATGTCCGGCTGGTAGCGGCCGGTGAAGAAGACCACCGAGGCGACGCCGGCCGCCTGCGCGGCGTCGACCACCCGGTCGGCCTCGGCGACGCTCAACGCGAGCGGCTTGTCCAGCAGCAGGTGCCGACCGGCGGCGGCCGCGCGGACCGCGATGTCGGCCTGGATGTCCGGCGGGAGGGCCACCGCGACCGCGTCGCAGGCGTCGAGCAGCGCGTCGACGTCGGTGAACGCCGGCGCCCCGTAGCGGTCGGCCAGGCCGGCGGCCTTGCGCGGGTCGCGGCCCCACACCCCGGCGATCGTGGCCCCCGGGTGCGCGTGCAGCGCCGCGCCGTGCGTCTCCGCCGCCCAGTGACCGGTGCCGAACAACCCGAACCGCACCACGAGAACCCCCACCGTCGTCGTCTCGCCACGGCAGCACCCCGCGGCCCCGGTCCACGCTAGTCGCCCGCCCCGGCGCCCGCCGGCGTGACCGGGCCTATTCCGGGTGTCCGGGGCGGCGGGTGGCGGGGTGTACTACGCGGGTTAGTAGGCTGTGCCGGTGACCGAACCGAGCCCCGGGTGGCCCCGATGACCAGCGCAGCCTCGGCCGGTTCGCCGGTGGACGGGCTCCTCGCGACCGCCTCGATCGTGCTCTCGCTCCTCGTCGCCGCCTGGGCCCTGGTGGCGACGCTGCGCCATCGCGCGCCGGACCGGGTGCAGTTCGCCGGTCTGGCGCTGCTGGAGGCGGCGCTGCTCGTGCTCGCGGTGGTGGCGGGGGTCGCCCTCGGCGGCGGCGAGCGCCCCGGGGAGCCGGGGGCCTTCTTCGGTTACCTGGCGACGCTGGTCTGCCTGCCGCCGCTGGCCTGGGTGCTGGCCCGGATGGAGCCGACCCGCTGGGGCTCGGCCATCGTCTGCGCGGTCTGCCTGGTCACGCCGGTGGTCGTCGTGCGGCTGCAACAGACGTGGGAGGTGCTGGGTGGCTGAGGTGCGGGCCCCGGAACGGACTCGGACCAACGCCGGCCCGGGTCGGCTGTTGATCGCTGTCTACCTGCTCTTCGCGATCGCCGCCACCAGCCGCGCCGGCCTCCAGATCGCCACGAGGTTCGACGAGGCCCCGGTGGCGTACCTGCTCTCGGCGCTCGCCGCGGCCATCTACATCGTCGCGGCGGTGGGGCTGGCGCGCGCGGGTGCCGCCGGCCGGCGCGTCGCCCTGGCGTGCTGCACGGTGGAACTGGCCGGGGTGCTCGGCGTCGGCATCCTCAGCGTGGCCGACCCGGAGCTGTTCCCCGACGAGACGGTCTGGTCGCGGTTCGGCAGCGGGTACGGCTACATCCCGCTGGTCCTGCCGGTGCTCGGCCTGCTCTGGCTCTGGCGCACCCGCACCGCCCGCACCTGACCCACCCCGCCTCGCCGGACGGGGTGGGACGTGGGGGCGCGGTCAGTCCTTGGGGCCGCCGGCGACGTAGATGACCTGGCCGGAGACGAAGGACGCTCCCTCGCTGACCAGGAACGAGATGGTGTGCGCGACGTCCTCCGGCCGGCCGGGGCGGCGGACCGGGATCTCCGCCGCGGCGTGCTTCTGGAGGTCGTCGAAGTCGACCTTCATCCGGGCGGCGGTGGCGGCGGTCATGTCGGTGACGATGAAGCCGGGCGCGACCGCGTTGACGGTCACCCCGAACGGGCCCAGCTCGATGGCGAGCGTCTTGGTGAAGCCCTGGAGGCCGGCCTTCGCGGCGGAGTAGTTCGCCTGGCCCCGGTTGCCCAGCGCGGAGGTGCTGGAGAGGTTGACGATCCGACCCCACTTCTGCTCGACCATGTGCTTCTGGGCCGCCTGGCTGAACAGGAACGCGCCGCGCAGGTGCACGCCCATGACCGTGTCCCAGTCGGTGTCGCTCATCTTGAACAGCAGGTTGTCGCGCAGCACGCCGGCGTTGTTCACCAGCACGGTCGGCGCGCCCAGCCCGGCGGCGACCCGCTCCACGGCCGCCTCGACCTGGGCCCGGTCGGACACGTCGGCGCCGACGCCGAGCGCCCGGCCACCGGCGGCGGCGATCGCGTCCACCGTGTCCTTGGTCGCCGACTCGTCGATGTCGACCACCGCGACCGCGAGGCCGTCGGCGGCCAGCCGGCGGGCGGTGGCCGCCCCGATCCCCCGCGCCGCCCCCGTGACGATGGCGACCCGCTGCTCCTCCGACATTCCTACCTCCCGGTAACTTCCGCTCGATCGGAGGAGCTTAACCCAGGCGTACGGCGTGCCGGCCGGGCGCGGGACGCCGGTCCGGCCGACACCCCGCCGCGGCCTGCCGGGGTTACGAGCGCGGTTCGGCTACCGTCGCCGCCGTGAACGCAGTGGAGATCGAAGCACCCGTCGTCGGTGTCACCGTCTACCCGGACCGGGCCCGGGTCACCCGCCGGGGCAGCACCCGGCTGGCCGCCGGCGAGCACCGCGTACGTGTCGCCCCGTTGCCGCTGGGCCTGCGGCGGGACTCGGTACGGGTCGGCGGCCGGGGCGCGGTCACCGTGCTCGGCGTGGACGTGACGACGTGGCGGCAGGCACGCAGCACCGACGGACAGGTCCGCGAGCTGGAGCAGCGGAGCCGCGAGCTGGCCGACGAGCTGGCCGAGGTCGACGACGCGGACGAGATCGAGGCGCAGCGGGGGCAGTTCATCGGCCGGCTGGCCGAGCGGGCCGGCGGCACGTACGCCCGCGCGTTGGCCTCCGGTGACGCCGCCCCGACCGACGTCGCCGGCTTCGCCGACTCGGTGGCCGGCCAGCTCGCCGACTCCCGCAGCCGCCGGCGCGGGTTGGCCCGGCGACGTGCCGACCTGACCGAGGAGCTGGCGGCCGTCGAGCGGCAGTTGGCGGCGGCGAACGGCAAGCGGGAACCGGACCGGCTGGCCGCCGAGGTGACCGTGGCGGTGGACGCCGACGACGCCGAGCTGGACCTGGAGCTGACCTACCTGGTCGACGGGGCCCGCTGGCAGCCCTCCTACGACCTGCGGCTGGTCGACGACACCATGACCGTCACCTGGTTCGGCCTGGTCAGCCAGGACACCGGCGAGGACTGGCCGGAGTGCGAACTCCAGCTCTCGACCGCCCGCCCGGCAGCGGCGACCGGCGTACCCGAACTGTCGCCCTGGTATCTCGACCGGGTCCGGCAGGTACCGCGGATGCCCATGTCGACGGCGAGCTTCGGCGCGCTGCCGCCACCGCCGGCGCCCGGCGCGGCGCCGGCCGCCGCGGGTGGTACGGCCCGGTCCGCCCCGCCGCGCCCCACGGTGCGGGAGAGCGTGGCCACGGTCGAGCAGGGGGTCACCGCCGCCACCTACCGGCCGGCCCGCCCGGTCGCGGTGCCGGCGGACGGCAGCGCGCACCGGGCCACCATCGCCGTGCTGGAGCTGCCGGCCCGGCTGGACCACGTGACCGCGCCGGTCCGCGCGGCCGAGGCGCACCTGCGGGCGACGGTCCGCAACACCTCGGCGCACACGCTGCTCCCCGGCCCGGCGGCGGTCTTCCACGGCGCCGACTTCGTCGCGGCCACCCGGCTGTCGACGTGGTCGCCCGGCGAGGAGACCGAACTGGCGCTCGGGGTGGACGACCGGGTACGGGTGGAGCGGAAGCTGGGCCGGCGCGCCGACACCCGGGCCACGCTCGGCTCGACCCGGCGACGGGAGGTGGAGTACCGGATCAGCGTCGCCAACCACACGCCCCAGACGGCGACGGTGGAGGTACGCGACCAGCTTCCGGTGTCGCGCGACGAGGCGGTGGTCGTCCGGGAAGCCACGGTCGTCCCGCCGCCGGCCGAGCGTACCGAGCTGGGCGAGCTGACCTGGCGGCTGCGGCTCGGGCCGGGCGAGAGCGGCGAGATCACCATGGGCTTCCGGGTCGAACTCGCCAAGGGGGTCGAACTGGCCGGCTGGCGGGAGTGACCGGTCGTCCGCCGAGGTGGGGTGGACGACGGTCGACATGGGGCCGGGCTAGAGGCCGCGACCACGGCAGAGGCGGATCCACCGGTAGCCGTGGCCGGCCAGCTTGAGGCGGTCCAGCTTGCCCACCCCGCCGTAGTTGCGGTCGGCGAGAACGTCGACGGGGAGGTCCGCCTCCGGCTCCAGCGTGCTCAGGTCGACCTCCGCGTCGGAGGTGCCGAGGTTGTGCAGGAACACCATCGTCCCGGTCCGCCCGTCGGCCCGGTGCGCCAGCACGCCCGGCGGCATCGCCACGTCGATGTGCGTGGTCGAGCCCGAGCCCACCTCGGGGGCCTCGCGGAGCGTACGGATCATCCGCTCGAACCAGGCGAGCAGCGACCTGGGGTCGCTGCGCTGGGCGGTCACGTTGACCTTCTCGTAGCCGAAGTCGCCCTTGTCGACCACCGGGCGGACCAGCTTCTCCGGGTCGGCCGTCGAGAACCCGGCGTTCGGCCGGTACGACCACTGCATCGGGGTGCGGATCGCCTCCCGGCCGGGCAGCGACAGGTCCTCCCCCATGCCGATCTCCTCGCCGTAGCGCAGCACCGGCGTGCCGCGCAGCGAGAACTGGAGCGAGTACGCCAGCTCGATGCGCCGGCGGTCGTTGCCGAGCATCGGGGCGAGCCGGCGGCGGATGCCCCGGTCGTAGATGCGCATGTCCTCGTCGGGGCCGAACTCCGCGTACACCTGGTTGCGCTGCTCGGCGGTCAGCCGGGACAGGTCGATCTCGTCGTGGTTGCGCAGGAAGGTGGCCCACTGCCCGCCCTCGGGCAGCGCGGGGGTGTCCCGCAACGCCTCGATGATCGGCTCCGGGTCCTGCCGGGCCAGGGCGAGCATCAGCCGCCCGTTGAGCATGAAGTCGAAGAGCATGTGCAGGCGGTTCGACGAGCCGCCGGCGTCGGCGAAGAAGGTCGGCAGCTGGTCGGGCTCCACGTTGGCCTCGGCGAGCAGGACGGCGTCGCCCCGGCGCCACTGGACGTGCTGGCGCAGCTCGGTGAGGAACTCGAAGTCCTTCGGGGAGTCCGGGTTGCCGGGCTCGGTCAGCTCGATGATGAACGGCACGGCGTCCATCCGGAAGCCGGAGACGCCGAGCTGGAGCCAGAACGACACGATCTTCTTGACCTCCTCGCGCACCTGCGGGTTCGCGAAGTTGAGGTCCGGCTGGAACTTGTAGAACCGGTGGTAGTACCAGGCCCTGGCGGTCCGGTCGTAGGTCCAGGTCTCGTGCTGCTCGCCGGGGAAGACCATGCCCTGGTGCCGGTCGTCCGGCTCGTGGTCGGCCCAGACGTACCAGTCGCGGTACGGCGAGTCCGGCGAGGAGCGGGCGGACTGGAACCAGGGATGCTCGTCCGAGGTGTGGTTCACGACCAGGTCGATGATCACCCGGATGCCGCGGTTCTGCGCCTGGTGCAGCAGCTCGGCGAAGTCGCCGAGGGTGCCGAAGCGCGGGTCGACGTTGTAGAAGTCGGTCGCGTCGTAGCCGTCGTCGCGGTTGGGCGACGGGTGGACGGGGTGCAGCCAGAGGCAGGTGACACCCAGCCGGGCGAGGTAGTCGAGTCTGCCGATCAGGCCCCGGATGTCGCCGACGCCGTCGCCGTCGGAGTCCGCGTACGTGTCGATGTCGAGGCAGTAGACGACGGCCTCGGAATACCACCTGTCAGCCATGCCGACCTAATGTCTCCGGTCCCCGCGTCCGGCAAACGCCGACCGGCCCGTTCGCAGGTCGGCGTCCGTCCCTAGGACTTGAGCGCGGTGATGAGCCCAGCCACCGCAACGACGAGCGAGACAAGAACCGTGATCAACTCGATCCGACGCCGGTGCTGCCGATCGTGAGCATCGGCGTCAGGCGGCCGTGTCTCAGGGGCCACGCGATCCGACGCCGGCCAGGCGTCAGCATCGACGTGTTCCGGGGGTGTGGGTACGTTCATTCCGTCTCCTGGTTGGTATGTCTGGTCGGACCGCGTCGATACGGAGTCACCGGCAGCACCGGCCTCCGGACGTCGGCTGGCTGTCGGGAACCCACTCTCGCCAACTCTCCCGTCACTGGCTCCGAGCGAGCGTCGGAACACATGGCCCTTATGGGCTCAGCCTCCGGGGCGACGGACGGCGCAGCTCATGCCTGAGTTCGAACACTCGGTTGAACTGCCTCAGGACGTAGAGCAGTTGCGCCCCGTACGGCCGGTTCCTCTCCGCGAGCCCGTACAGTTCGGCGCGGAGTTCCTCGCCGTACCGTTCCCGCTGGCCGGGCGGGAGGAACCGGACGATGACGTCGACCAGCCGCAGCGCCTGTCTTCCTGGTCGGAGGTCGAGGGCCGACGCGACGTCATCGGTCACCTGCGACTCGGTGTTGTCGGCGAGATCCCCGGCGAGGTCACGGTCGAGTCTGACGCTGATCTCGACGTCGACGCCGCCCGCGTGCTGCCATGCGAGACGGAGTTGCAGCTCGTCGGCGAGGCGGTAGGCGAGGTGGTAGGCGAGGTTGAAGTTCCGGATTAGGAACTGGACACGAGCCGCGTTGTCGTCCTGCCCGCACGCAGCTCCTTCGAGGAGGGTCAGTGCCGCGGCACGCTCTCGGGCAAGCGCTTCGACCAGGTCACCCACCCACCGGTACGCGCGGCGCTCATCGTAGGTACGCAGGTCCCGGAAAATTGCCGGGCCTTCCTTGTTCAGTCGGGCGAGCACGTCGGCTATCGGGCGACCTTCGGGGATCCTTTGTGCCACGTCTTCAGAGGAGACGGCGAGGACTTCGAGGTCGCGAATGAGATCCAACGCCGCCTCCCACATTAAGTTGATCATGCGATGCTGCCCGGATAGGCCGGATCGGCGCCACGGAAGCGCCGGGCCTCGACTGCCGCTAGGGCGGAACGGGCCTGCTGCGCACCGTCGGGGCTCAGCCGGTAGTAGCGCCTGCGCGGTCGTCCGGCGCGATGCGGATCCACGTTCTCCCAGTGCGACTCCAGCCATCCGACCTTCTCGAGCCGCGCAAGGATCGGATGGATGGTGCCGCTGGCCAGGTTGGCTTCCTCGCAGATCTGCAAGCCGTATTTCTCCTGGGCAGGCCTGTCCAGGAGTACCTGCAGCACCCGCTGTGTAGCCAGCGTCATCCGTACTTCCGATGTCGGCATGGTCGTATGCTACCTAGCTAGCTATAACTCTAGCTAGCCCCCCTGACCGTCGCGTTAGTTCCAATGCGTCACCGGCGATACGGTCGCCGACATGGGTGATGCGAAGCAGCCGGTCGACTGGGCCGAGGGCGAGTGGTGGAACGAGCCGGTGCGGGTCGAGCACGGGCCGGCCGGCGAGCTGCTGGTGGAACCGGCCGGGGGCAGCGACCTGTGGCGGCACACCTCGTACGGCTTCGTGCACGACGACGCCCCGGCGTTGCTCGCGCCGCTGCCCGTCGGCGACGCGGTGGAGGTGGCCTTCCACCTCGACTACGGCGCCCAGTTCGACCAGGCCGGCGCGCTGGTCCGCGTCGACGAGCGGAACTGGGTGAAGGCCGGGGTGGAGGTCAGCGACGGCCTGCCGCAGGTCGGCGCCGTGGTGACCCGGGAGGTGTCCGACTGGTCGGTCGCCCCGGTGCCGGAGTGGGCCGGGCGGGAGGTCACCGTCCGGGTCAGCCGCGACCGGGACGCGCTCACCGTGCGGGCCCGGGCCGGCGGCGAGCCGTGGCGGCTGGTCCGGCTCGCCCCGCTGCCGCCGGAGGCGGTGGCGACGGCCGGGCCGTACTGCTGCTCCCCCACCCGGGCGGGGCTGCGGGTCCGGTTCACCGGGTGGCGGCGGGGGCCCGCCGACGCGGCGCTGCACCCGGAGGGCTGAGCCGGCGTGGCTTCCGGACACGGGCAGGTGTGACCGGCGGGTCGCGGGGTAGAGGACTCTGATCCCCCGGACCCGGCGAAAGGATCGCGATGGCACTCGCCGAGAACGTCGACCCGACCCGGCTCGGCGGGCTGACCGGATGGGTGGCGGGGATCATCGATGCCGCCGGCGCGTTCGGCGTGGCGCTGCTGGTCGCCCTGGAGAGCATCATCCCGCCGATCCCGAGCGAGATCGTCCTGGCGATGGCCGGCTACCTGGCCGGCGAGGGACGGTTCAACGTGGTGCTGGTGGTGCTCGCCGCCACCGCCGGCTCCCTGGTGGGGGCGCTCGTCCTCTACTGGCTGGGCGCGGTCGCTGGCGAGGACCGGCTCAAGCGCTGGCTGGACCGGCTGCCGCTGGTCGACCGGGACGACCTGGAGAAGGCGGACCGCTGGTTCGAGCGGCACGGCCGGTGGGCGGTGCTCTTCGGCCGGATGATCCCGGTGGTGCGCAGCCTGGTCTCCATCCCCGCCGGGGCCAACCGCATGCCGCTGCCCGAGTTCGTCGCCTTCACGACGCTGGGCAGCGGCGTCTGGAACTCGCTCTTCGTCGGCCTGGGCTACGCCCTCGGCTCCCGCTGGCAGCAGATCGAGCGGTACAGCGACTGGTTCGACTACGGCATCGTCGCCGTCCTCGTGGTGATGATCGTCTGGTGGGCGGTCAAGAAGGCCCGCCGCCGGCGCGCCCGCCACCGCGACCGCGCCGGCGCCGCCACCCGCTGACCCGGGCCGTCAGGGCAGGGTGGCGAGGTGGGGGGCCACCGTGCGGGCGAAGGCGTTGCCGTTGGTCACGTCCCAGTTGACCGACCAGGTCATCGCGCCGCGGATGCCCGGGTAGGTGCGCGGCGGGCGGAAGCTGCCGCAGTTGGTGCCGCGGGCCAGGCAGTCCAGCGCCGCGTTCACCACGCTCGGCGCGACGACGCCGCCACCGGCCGCGCCCGGCCCGGCCGGCAGGCCGAGACCGACCTGGTCGGGACGCAGCCCGGCCTCCAACTGGATGCAGGCCAGCGCGACGACGAAGTTCACCGTCCCCTGGGTGTACGCGGCGTTGCGGTCGCAGCCGAGCATCGCCCCCGAGTTGTAGAACTGGGTGTTCACGACGGTGAGGATGTCCTTGATGTCGAGCGCGAGCTTGAAGTAGCTGCTGCCCGGGGACTGCATGTCGATGGTCTGCGGGGCCATCGCGATGATCAGCCGGCTGCCGACCTTGGCCCGCAGCGAGCGCAACGCCTGCGCCATGTAGGTCGGGTTCAGCCCGTTCTCCAGGTCGATGTCGACGCCGTCGAAGCCGTACCGCTGGATCAGGGCGTGGACGCTGTCGCTGAACGCCGCGGCGGAGGCGGCGTCGTTGACCGCCACCCGGCCCGTCTCGCCGCCCACCGAGATGATCACCTTCTTGCCCCGGGACTGGAGGGCGCGCACGTCGGCGGAGAAGTCCGCGTCGGTGTAGCCGCCGAGGGCGGCGGAGAGCCCCGGGTCGACGGCGAAGGTGACGGCGCCGGGAGTGGCGGTGGCCTCGGCGAACGCGACCGCGACCACGTCGTACTCGGCGGGCACGTCGCGCAGCCGCAGTTCCACGGCGGGGTTGTCGAAGTTGTGCCAGTACCCGGTGAGGATGTGCTTCGGCAGCCCGGTGTTCGGCGGCGGGCTGGTCGGGGGCGGCGTGGTCGGCGGCGCCGTCGTCGGGGGCGCGGTGGTGGGCGGGGTGGTGCCGTCACCGCACGACGCGCCGTTGAGCTGGCAGTTGGCCGGGGCGCCGGGCCCGTTGCCCAGGAAGCCGAACGAGACGGAGGCGCCCGGGGCGATGCTGCCGTTCCAGGACCGGTTGGTGAAGGTGTACCGCTGGCCCGACGAGGTCAGCAGGGCGTCCCAGTACGAGCCGACGGTCGTCCCGGCCGGCAGGTCGAAGGTGACGGTCCAGCCGTCGACGGTGGTGCCGCCGGCGTTGGTGATCGTGTACCTCCCCTCCCAGCCCGACCCCCAGTCGGACGTCTTGACGAAGCTCGCGGTGGCCCCGGCGGCGAACGCCGGCATCGCCACCCACACCGCTCCGACCGCCGCGACCACGGCGGTGACCAGCGACAACACCAGAGATCTGGACCGTTTCACAGCACCCTCCACACCCGGACGACATCCATCAGCATCAACATTGACGCCTATTATTAGGACTGTTAACTGTTTCTGTCCAGGGGTGGCCGGGCGGGGAACCCGGGCGTTCGCCGCCCGGGTTCCCCGCGGCTCAGCGGCGGAAGGTGAACCAGTTGACGTTGACGAAGTCGGCGGGCTGGCCGCTGGTGAAGGTCAGGTAGACCGTCCGGCGGCCGGTCGGGCCGGCGACGTTGCCGGGCACCGAGCGCCAGCTCTGCCAGCCCCCCGTGTTGGCGATCGCGAAGCTGCCGATCGGCGGGCCGGTCGGGCTGTCCAGCCGGACCTCCACCAGGCCGCTGACCCCGCCCGCCGCGCCGGAGGCGACCCGGGCGACGAAGTCGCGCGGCGGGGTGGCTCCGAACTCGACGTTGTCGAAGCGCACCCAGTCGCCGTTGCGCAGCGCGCCGATGTTCTGGCCGCCCTCGGCACACGCCTCGACGATCACTCCGTTCTGCGCGCTGAACGACTCCGCCTGGATCGTCGCGTACGCGTCCCGCACGCCACCGGGAGGCGGGGTCGTCGGCGGCGGGGTGGTGCCGCCGCCCCGGCTGTAGACGGCCACGTAGTCGACCAGCATCGGCCGGCCGGGGACGGTGGCCGCCGTCGGCGTGGCCGAACCGGCGACCCCGTTCGGGAAGGCCCCGCCCATCGCCACGTTCAGCAGCAGGAAGTAGCCGGCATGGCCGGTCATCTGCGACCAGTACGGCTCGCCGACCCGGGACTGGCTCACCGTGTGGTAGAGCTGGCCGTCGACGTACCAGCGCAGTTGCTGCGGGCTGACCGAGGCGTCCCACTCGAAGCGGTACGTGTGGTACGCGGACTGGCAGGTGCTGCCGGGACAGGGCCGGGACGCGCCGATGCCGTTGAACTCGTCGCACGGCCCGCCGGGGGCCACGCCGCAGTGCAGCACGCCCCAGACCGAGTTGATCCCGTTGACGTTCTCCATCACGTCGAACTCGCCGATGCCCGGCCAGTTCTGGTAGTTGCCCCGGTAGGGCGAGCCGAGCGCCCAGAACGCCGGCCAGTAGCCGGCCGCCTCGGCCCCGGTCACGTTCGGCATCTGGATCCGGCCCTCGATGGCGAGCACGCCGCCGGAGGGGGGCTTGAAGTTGCTGCGTACGGTCTCGATGCGGGCGGAGGTCCAGCGGCCGGAGGCGTCGCGCAGCGGGGTGATCCGCAGGTTGCCGCCGCCGTCGTGGCTGACGTTCGCGGTGCTGTCGGTGTAGGTCTGGATCTCGCCGGTGCCCCAGTTGGGCGGGCCGCCGGGGTAGCTGGTGCCGGTGTCGATGATCCAGTTCGCGGCGGACGGCAGCGTGCCGGCCGCGCCGGTGAAGTCGTCGCTCCACACCAGACTCCAGCCGGGCGCGGGCGCCGGCACGGCGGCGTTCGCGGTCACGGTCACCCCGGCCAGGGCGGTGGTGGCGACAACGGCGAGCAGGGCCGACGCCAGGGCCGGCCGGCGTCGTGGGGGCGGGGCGGCGGGGGCCGCCGGGGTAGGTGTCATGGACGTGCCTCTCTGCGGTGACGGGTCGAGAGAGCGCTCTCTCACGAGTTGTACGTGCCGACCCGACAGATGTCAATGTCGATCGATGCCTGCCGGCGCGACCTGCGGGCGGCGCAGCACCGCCTGCTCCAGCTCCGACCAGGCGGTCGTGGTGACCAGGTAGATCACCGCGGCCAGCGGCAGCACCAGCGCCACCAGCACGGTCGCGTACGGCAGCAGCGGCAGCAGCCGGCCGAGCACCGCCGCCCCCGGTCCCTCCGTCGGCGTACCGGCCACCGTGCCGGTCGCGGCCGCGGCACGCCGCATCCGCCGCGACGTCCACCACGCGAGGGCGAGCAGGGCTGCCAGCAGCACGCCGAACAGCGGCAGCACCGCCCCGCCCAGGCCGTCGCCGAGGTGGTGACCCAGCGGCACCCCGGCGAGCCGCTCGGCGAGCAGCCCCGTGCCGCCGTCGGCGGTCGTGAAGAGCCGGTACATGACCAGCAGGACCGGCGCCTGGAGCAGCATCGGCAGGCAGCCGGCGACCGGGCTGGCGCCGTTGGCCCGGTAGAGCGCGAACAACTCGCCCTGCAACCGGGCGGGGTCGTGCGCGTACCGCCGCCGGAGGTCGCGGACCTCGGGGGCGAGCGCCGCGCGACGCCGCTCCCCGCGAACCTGCGCGAGGGTCAGCGGCGAGATCAGCAGCCGGACGGCCACGGTGAGGACGACGATCGCGGCGGCGGTGGCCGCGCCGCCGGCCAGCGGTTCGAGCAGGGTGGTGAGCCAGGAGAGCGCGCGGCCGGCGGCGCCGACGGCGTCGTGCAGTGGTGCGAAGGCGAGCATGGTGATCCCTCGTTCCGATTCCGGGTGACGGCCCGACGGGACGACAGGGCGTCGTCGAGCCTCGGGTGACGACGGAATCGGCCGCGCGGCGGCGGCGCTACGCGGCCGAGGGAACGGCCCCGGGCGCCCGGGGGCGGGGACGCCCGGCGGCGTCCGGATCGACCTGCCGGGGCACCCGGCGGCGGCGGGCCCGGGCTCGCAGGGCGGCGGCGCGGCCGGCCCGGGGAGCGCCGACGCGGCCCGCCGCGTGCAGCGCGAGCACGGCGGCGAGCAGCACGACGGCGGTCAGTGCGGCCCCGGCGAGCAGCCCGGCCGGACGGTCGGCGAGCAGGGCCAGGTGGGTGAGCGCGTACGCCCACGTCCCCACCACGATCCGCCACGCTCCCGGCACGCCGACCAGCCTAGGGCCCGCTGTCACGCCGGCCGGCCCGATCGGCGACTCCCGAACGCCCTGACCTGCTGTTTTACGACAGATCCGGGGTGGACGGAGCCTCCGTGGGAGTGGTACGACTTGGGGCATCGACGAGCCAACGCCGGCCTGTCGTCACTCCCGGTCACCGATGCGCAGTCCGACCCGTCGGGCAGGCCGCCGAGCCGACCGGGCCAGCGGGAGCGGGCCCTCCCGGCACACCCCTCACGGCCGGGCGCCCGCCCGGCCCGACGGGCCGCCTCGACGAGGTGGTGGGCCATCACCGCCAAGGAGCCGCCGTGCCCCACACCCGCATCCGCCCGCGGCACCAGCCCTTCGAGATCGCCGTCATGGCGACCGCCCCCGTCTGCGGGGTCCTCCTGATCGCCCTGGGGGTCCGGCCGCAGTCGGTGGAGATGGCGATGCCGGGTCCCATCCAGGTGGGGTGGGAGTTCGGCCTCGTCGTCGCCGGCGTCGCCGGGCTGCTCGGCATCTTCTGGCCCGGCCGGCTCTCCACCGCCCTCGGCATCGAGCTCGCCTCGGTGCTGATGCTCGGCACGGTCACCGGCATGTACGCCGTCGCCGTGGCGGTGGTCGCCGGGCAGCAGGGGGTCGCCGCGACCTCCTTCGTCGGGGCGGTGTCCATCGGGTCGGGCTGGCGCGCCGCACAGATCGTGCGCGACCTGCGCGCCCTCACCCGGGCCGCCCAGGCGGCCCAGCCCGCCGGACTGGGCGGCGGCGTGGCCTCCACCGGAGGTGGAACGTGAACGTGTCCGCGCCGAGCGCGCCGCAGTGGGTGCAGGTCCTGCTCTCCGTCCTCGGGGTCCTCGGCGGCGCCGGCGGTCTCGCCGCCATCGCGACCGTGGTGGTGCAGCGTGGCAAGTTCAAGGCGGACGCCGCCGACACCCTCACCGACGCCGCCCTCACGCTGGTGCAGCCGCTGCGCACCCGGGTCGCCGAACTGGAGGAGACCGCCCTGGTCACCCGGGCGCAACTCGAAGCGACCCGCGAACAGGTGCAGCAGCTCCGGGCCACGGTCTGGGACCTGCGCCGGACGCTGGACCGGTGGCGGGAGGCCATCCTGGCCCAGGACGCGACCCTGCGCCGGGTCCGCGCCATGGTGCAGGACGGCGAGGACGACCGCAGACGGTGACGGCCCGGCGGCGAGGACGGCCGCCGGCGACCGCTCCGCGCGGCCTGCCGCCGGCAGCGGTGACGCCGGGCGGGCCCGCACGCGACGGGCGACACGCCGGTCGACGCGCCGGGCCGCGTTTCCGGACGTCGGCACGGTGGGTAACCACCGGCCGACCCGGCACGGACGGACCGCGGCCGGGCGCGAACGGACGGTGGTGGCGATGACCGGCCAGGTGGCGGAGGCCCCGAGCGCGGCGGCCGAGGGGACGGATCTGCTCACGGTGGGTGTCGAGGAGGAGTTCCTGCTCGTCGACCCGCACACCGGGGCCGCGGTGCCCGCCGTCGACCTCGTCATGGAGCAGGTGCCGCCCGAGCTGCGCGGCCAGGTGGAGCGGGAGTTCCAGACCAGCCAGATCGAGATCGGCAGCCCGCCCGGCCTGGAGCTCTCCTCCATCCGGCACTCCCTCGGGATGCTGCGAGCCGCGCTCGCCGACGCCGCCGAGCGGGCCGGCGTACGGCTGCTCGCCATCGGCACCGGGCCGGTGGACGGGCCGGTGCCCCCGGTGGTCGACAAGCCGCGCTTCGACCGGATGGTCGAGCGGTTCCGCCTGCTGGTCCCCGGCCCCGGCAACAACGGCATGCACGTGCACGTCGGGGTGCCCGACCCGGAGACCGGGGTGCAGGTGCTCAACCACGTCCGGCCCTGGCTGCCGGTGCTGCACGCGGTGACCGTCAACTCCCCGTTCGCCAAGGGCGAGGACACCGGGTACGCGAGCTGGCGGTCGATCGAGTGGGAGCGCTGGCCGTCGGTGGCGCCCACCCCGTTCCTGGAGTCGCACGAGCACTACGAACGGCTGATCCGGCAGCTCGTCGCCAGCGGCGTGATGCTCGACGAGGGGATGCTCTACTGGTACGCCCGGCTGTCGGCCAGGTACCCGACCGTGGAGATCCGGATCGGCGACGTCTGCCCGTCGGTGGACGACGCGGTGCTCGTCGCCGCGCTGGTCCGGGCCATGGTGGCGACCGCGCTGGACGACATGGCCGCCGGCCGGCCCGCCATCCGCACCGACCACCACCTGCTGGTCGCCGCGCACTGGCGGGCGGCGCACGACGGGCTGGAGGGCGACGGCGTCGACCTCACCGACGGGGAGCTGCGCCCGGCGTGGGAGCTTTTCGACCAGCTCGTCGAGCGGCTGCGCCCGGCGCTGGAGCGGCACGGCGACCTGGACGAGGTGACCGA
This sequence comes from Micromonospora sp. NPDC052213, assembly GCF_040679695.1. Lineage (NCBI taxonomy): Bacteria > Bacillati > Actinomycetota > Actinomycetes > Micromonosporales > Micromonosporaceae > Micromonospora > Micromonospora sp. NPDC052213. The sequence continues at coordinate 20,121 of NZ_JBFAVI010000008.1, read as the reverse complement.
CCTGGTCGGCGGGCTGCGCCGGCACGGCAGCGGGGCGGCCCGGCAGCGCGCCGTCCTCGCCCGCGGCGGCACGCTCGTGGACGTGGTCTCCGACGTCGCGCGACAGACCCGCGGGGCGGGTCGCCCGTGACAGGATGGTCCCCGTGGCGCAACGGCTGATCATCATCGGTGGCGACGCGGCGGGCATGGCGGCGGCGTCCCAGGCGCGCCGCCGCCGCGACCGCGGCGATCTGGAGATCGTCGCGTTCGAGCGCGGGCACTTCACGTCGTACTCGGCCTGTGGCATCCCCTACTGGATCAGCGGGCTGGTGCCCGAGCGGGACGAGCTGATCGCCCGCGACCCGGCGACGTTCCGGGAGAAGTTCGCCATCGACGTGCGGATGCGGCACGAGGTCACCGCCATCGACATCGAGCGGCGCGAGGTGGTCGCGCGGGACCTCGGCAGCGGCGGCGAGGTCCGCGAGCGGTTCGACACCCTGGTGTACGCGACCGGCGCGGTGCCGACGAAGCCGGACTGGGCGCGTACCGACACCGGCGGGGTGTTCGGCGTGCAGACCCTCGACGACGGCGCGGCGCTGCGCGCCTGGCTGGAGTCCGAGCCCCGGCCGCGCCGGGCGGTCGTGGTCGGTGGCGGCTACATCGGCGTGGAGATGGCCGAGGCGCTGATCCAGCGCGGGCTCTCCGTCACGCTGGTGGAGCAGGCCGAGCAGCCGATGTCCACCGTCGACCCGGACATGGCCGAGTTGGTCACGGACGCGATGCGCGCGATCGGCATCACCATCCGCACCGGCCTCGCCGTCACCGGGCTGGAGGAGACCGACGGCCGGGTCTCCGCGGTGGTCACCGCCGAGGGGCCGATCCCCACCGACCTGGTCGTCCTCGGTCTCGGCGTACGCCCCAACACCGCGCTCGCGGAGGCCGCCGGCCTGCCGCTGGGCGTCACCGGCGGGGTCCGGGTGGACCGCCGCATGCGGGTGGCCGGCGTGCCGGGCGTCTGGGCAGCCGGCGACTGCGTGGAGACCGTGCACCGGGTCACCGGGATGCCGGTGCACGTGCCGCTGGGCACCCACGCCAACAAGCAGGGCCGGGTGGCCGGCATCAACATCGGCGGCGGGTACGCCACCTTCCTCGGCGTGATCGGCACGGCCGTCACCAAGGTCTGCGAGCTGGAGGTGGGGCGCACCGGGCTGCGCGAGCGGGACGCCAGGGCGGCCGGCTTCGAGTTCGTCTCCGTGATCGCGCAGTCCACCAACCGCGCCGGCTACTACCCGGGCTCCCGCCCGATGACGGTGAAGCTGATCGCGGAGAAGCCCAGCGGCCGGCTGCTCGGAGCGCAGATCGTCGGCTGGTCCGAGGCCGCGAAGCGGATCGACACGCTCGCGGTGGCGCTGTGGAACGGCATGACGGTGGACGACATGACCGCCCTCGACCTCGGCTACGCCCCGCCGTACGCCCCGGTCTGGGACCCGGTGCTGATCGCCGCCCGCAAGGCCGTCGACGCCCTGTCCGCCACCGATCGGTAGGCGTACCTTTCCGCCTGAGGTGGAGGAGGGCTTCGTCCCTGTCTCGGGCAGCTTGTCGGGGGTGGCGGTTACCGTGTGCCCGCTGTCGCCGCGCCGGCCACGTCGGGCCGGTCGCTGACCCCTCGGAGGCCCCCTTGTCGCAGGAGACGACCTACCTCGAACTGTCCGAAGTGGACGGTGGCGCGCACAAGTTCTACGAGGTCGTGGTCGACGACGCCGCGCTGACCGTCCGCTACGGCCGGATCGGCGACCAGGGCCAGGTCAAGACCACGGCGTACCCGGACAACGCCCGGGCCCGCGCGGCCGCCGCCAAGAAGATCGGCGAGAAGGTCCGCAAGGGATACGCGCCGGCCGTGCGCGGCGCCCGGCAGAAGCGCGCCGTCTCCCGGCGACAGATCGTCAGCACCCGCTCCACCGCCCGCACCGCCCCGGTGCTCTGGCGCTACGACTCCGGCGCCCCGGCCTTCGGCATCTTCGTCGACGGGCAGACCTGCATGGTCGGCAACGAGCGCGGGGTCATCACGACCCTCGGTCACGACGCCCGGGTGCTGGACCAGGTTCGCCTCCCCGACGGGGTGAAGTGCATCGTCGCCGACGACGCCTGGATCTACGCGGGGTGCGACGACGGCAACGTCTACGACCTGTCCGGCAAGGTGCCCCGGGTGGCGTACGCGATCGCCCCCGACATCGACATCTACTGGCTCGACATCCACGACGGGGTGCTGGGCGTCTCCGACGCGGACGGCGGAATCGCCGCCGTCGACCACGAGGACGAGTTCCTCTGGCGCCGGGCGGGGCGCGGCCGGTCGGCCTGGATGGTGCGCTGCGACGCCGACGCGGTCTACCACGGCCACTCGCAGGGGGTGACCGGCTACGACTGGCGCACCGGGCAGGAGCTGTGGCACACCCGCACCGGCTCGGTGCTCTTCGGCTGGCAGGAGCCCGGCGCGGTGTTCGCCGGCACCGGCACCCGGGAGGTGGTGCGGCTGGCGAAGGACGGCCGCACCGAGCGCACCTACCGCTGCGACGCCCCGGTCTTCTCCTGCGCCACGGCCGAGGGCGGCCGGTTCGTCTTCGCCGGCGACAGCCAGTCCTCGATCTACTGCTTCGACGCGGCCGGCAACCGGCTGTGGAAGCTCGGCACCGGCTGCGGCTCGGCCTACTCGATGCAGTACCACGAGGAGCGGCTCTACGTGGTCACCACCGGCGGCTACCTGGCGTGCGTCGACGCCAGCGAGCCGGCGATCCGGGCGGCGGAGGCCGGCAGCGTGCCGGAGGTGGTCGACGTCAAGGCCCCGCCCCGGCTGCCGGAGCCGGCGGCGTGGACGACTGTCGAGGTGACCAGCGACGTCGACGGCGGCGTGGTGGTGCAGTGCGTCGAGGACCGCGGCCGGCTGCGCGTGCACGTGCTCTCCCCCGGCTACCGCCAGGACTGGTCGGTGCAGTTCCCCAAGGGCATCCGCGAGCCGGGCGCGCGCTACCTGGTCACCCAGGTCCGCGAATCCGGCCGGGGCGGCTTCTACCGGGCGTACGGCGACATCCGCCGGCTGCGGTGACGACTCCGGTCCGGGGGCGGTGCGGGACCGCCCCCGGACCGGTTCAGCGGCAGGCCGGCGGCCCGTCAGCGGCAGCTCCAGCGCACCGCCCAGCCCCTGTTCCAGACGGCCCCGGCCCGGAAGCGGTTGTACGCGACAAGCCGGCGTGGCCGAGGATGACCGGATGGCCGTGGACCTGGAGATCCCCGACGGGCTGCGCTGGACCGAGGAGGTCGAGGCGGGCCGGGCGTGGCGGGCGGTGCTGCCGGCCCGGCTGGCGGAGTGCGTCGAACGCTGGCAGCTACGGGTGGGACGCCCCTTCCCGTACGCCTTCGCGTCACTGGCCCTGCCGGCCGCGCTGCCCGACGGCACGCCGGCGGTGCTCAAGCTCCAGTACCCGGACCCGGACAGCGTGCACGAGGCGACGGCGCTCGGACACTGGGCCGGGGCGGGGGCGGCCCGGCTGCTCGCGCACGACCCGGACCGGCGGGCGCTGCTGGTGGAGCGGTGCGTGCCCGGCACGCCGCTGCACGAGCTGCCCGCCGACGCGGCGCTGGACGTGGCGGTCGGGCTGCTGCCCCGGCTGTGGCGACCGGCCGGCCCACCGTTCACCCCGCTCGCCGAGGAGGCCGCCGGGTGGTGCGAGCGGCTGCCGGCGAACTGGGAACGGGCCGGCCGGCCGTACGAGCGGCGGCTCCTCGACGCGGCGCTCGGGCTCCTCGGCGACCTCGTCGGCAGTCAGGGCGAGCAGGTGCTGGTCAACCAGGACCTGCACGCCGGCAACGTGCTGCGGGCGACCCGGGAGCCGTGGCTGGTGATCGACCCGAAGCCGCTGGCCGGCGAGCGGGAGTTCGGCGTCGTGCCGCTGGTGCGCGGGGCGGAGCTGGGGCACTCGCCGGACGCCGTCCGGCACCGGCTGGACCGGCTGAGCGCGGAGCTGGGGCTGGACCGGGAGCGGGTGCGGGGCTGGACGGTCGGGCAGACGCTGGCGTGGAGCATCGGCGAGGGGCAGGTCTTCCCGCAACAGGTCGAGGTGGTCCGCTGGCTGCTCGGTTCAGGGTGAGCGCGGCGGGCGTCAGGCCGGTTGGCAGGTGGGGCACCAGTAGAGGTTGCGGCCGGCCAGCTCGCCCCGGCCCACGGGCGTGCCGCAGACGTGGCAGGGCGCGCCGGGGCGGCGGTAGACGTACACCTCGCCGCCGTGCCGGTCGACCCGGGCGGCGCGGCCCATCGCCTCGGGCAGGTGCGCGTCGCGGACGGTGTCGATCCGGCCGCGCGCGACGGCTTGCCGCATCAGCGTCACCAGGTCGGCCCAGAGTGCGTCCCAGCCGGCGCGGGGCAGCCGCCGCCCCGGCAGCGTCGGCGGCAGCCCGGCCCGGAACAACGCCTCGGTGACGAAGATCAGCCCGGTGCCGGCCACCACCGACTGGTCCAGCAGCAGCGCGGCCAGCGGCGTGGGGCTGCGGGAGATCCGGGCGTACGCCCGGTCGGGGTCGGCGTCGGCGCGCAACGGGTCGGGGCCGAGCCGGCCGCGCAGCGCCGCCACCTCGGGTGGGGTGAGCAGTTCGCAGGCGGCCGGGCCGCGCAGGTCGAGCCAGTGCCGGTCGCTGGTCAGCCGCAGCCGCACCTGGCCGACCGGCTCCGGCGGTTCCCCCGCGCCGTCGGTGAACGTGCCGTAGAGCCCGAGATGGACGTGCAGCGTCAGCTCGCCGGCGTGGTGGTGCAGCAGGTGCTTGCCGTACGCCTCGGTGGCCTCCAGCACGGTGCCGGCGAGCCGGGCCGCGCCCTCGGCGAAGCGGCCCTGCGGGCTGGCGGCGTGCAGCTTGTCGCCGGCGAACAGCTCGGCGTGCCGCGCGGCGAGTCGGTGGATGGTGTGTCCCTCGGGCACGCCGGCAACGGTAGCCGGGACGGGGCCGGCGCCGGCGCGGCCGGGTGTCGCGGAGGTCGCGGCTGGGTACGTCGGGTTCGTTACCGCGCGGGCGCCACCCGCTCCATCGGCCGCCGCGCATTCATCAGGAGGTGTGTTGTGGTCAAGATTCCTTCCCTGTCGCGCCGGACGGAGCCGGTGCCGACGGACGACGACGCGGGCGCCCGGGACCGGGCCGAGGACACGGGCCGGGCCGACCGCCCGGTGGTGTCCGCCCGGGACAGCGACCAGGCGACCTACCGCAGCAGCGCCGCGGCGGGAGCCGACGGTCGGGCAACCGGACCCGACGGGCGGGGCGGCGACGCCGAGCGGCGGGCGGCCGAGCGCGCCGCGGTCGCGCGGGCGGCCACCGCCCGGCCGGCCGACGACGACACCCGGCGCAACCCCCGGATCGCCGACGCGGACCCGGCCCTCGAACGGACCGTCGACGGCCGGACGGTCGACCTGGACCGGGACGCGGCGGCGGCGCGGGCCGCCGGGACGGATCGGGACCGCCGGGTGGACCACCCCGTCGACCGGGACGGCGACGGCGTCGCCGACCGCACCCCGGAGCGGCCGGCGGTCGCCGGCCCGAAGCCCCGGGCCAGCCTGCTCGCCACGCTCGGCCTGGTCGTCGGTGTCGCCGGCGCCCTCTTCGTGCTCACCGGCACCCTCGCCGGGTACGGCATCGGGCTCGGTGCGGTCGGCGCGGTCCTCGCCGTGCTGGGTCTCGTGGCCACCCGGCGCCGGCACATCGCGGGCAAGACCGACGCCCTGCTGGGCATCGCGTTCGGCCTCGGCGCGGTGGTCCTGGGCGTGCTCGCGATCACCGGCCAGTTCGACTGGCCGACCACCGACGGCGACTGGGTGGGGCGCCTGCGGGAGTGGCTCGACTCACAGTTTGCGGACCGCCTCTAGCGGGCACTGTCGGGCTCGCCGGCGGTGCGCCGGCAGTGCCGGTGGTTCATCGGCGACGCCCGACCAGCCTGGTGGTTCACCAGCCGGGCACATCCTTTCGGGGGCGGCGGTTCGCCGCCCCCGAAGTGCGTCCGGGGTCGGGGACCCGGGCGGCCGGGGGACGGGCGGGCGGCGACCGCGGACCTCTCCCGCCAGGACGCAACGATTCGACGGCTGCACGTCCTCATACGCAACGATCGTCCGCCCCACGCAACCATCACCGGTGGATCCTGTCGGCCCGGCCCGCATAGCGTTGACGGACGGCGCCAGCCCCGTGGGCCGAAGATGGCCGGGGCGCGCCCGACCCTGGGAGCAGGACAATGACGATGGACGCCACCAGCCAGCGCTTCCTGATGTGCCGGCCGACGTACTTCGCCGTCGACTACGCGATCAACCCGTGGATGGACCCGACGGCCCCGGTCGACGCCGACCTCGCCGTCCGGCAGTGGGAGCAGCTGCGCCAGATCTACCGGGACCTGGGCCACACCGTCGAGGAGATCACTCCGGTGCCCGGGCTGCCCGACATGGTCTTCGCCGCCAACGGCGGCACGGTGATCGACGGCAAGGCGATGGCCGTGCAGTTCCGCGACCCGCAGCGCGCCGACGAGGCCCCCGCGTACCGCGCCTGGTTCGAGGCCGCCGGCTTCGAGATGCACGACCCGAAGCACGTCAACGAGGGCGAGGGCGACATCCTCCTGGCCGGCGACTTCCTGCTGGCCGGCACCGGCTTCCGCACCGCGCACGCCTCGCACGCGCAGCTCCAGGAGGTCTTCGGCTACCCGGTGGTCACCATGCAGCTGGTCGACCCGCGCTTCTACCACCTGGACACCGCGCTCACCGTGCTCGACGAGCGGACCGTGGCCTACCTGCCGGAGGCGTTCTCGCCCGGCAGCCGGGCCGTACTGCGCCGGCTCTTCCCGGACGCGGTGCACGCCACGCTGGCCGACGCCGAGGTCTTCGGGCTGAACGCGGTCAGCGACGGCCGGCACGTGGTGCTGCCCGCGCAGGCCACCGGCCTGGCCGCGAAGCTGCGCGACCGGGGCTACGAGACCATCGGCGTCGACCTGTCCGAGCTGCGGAAGGCCGGCGGCGGGCCGAAGTGCTGCACGTTGCGACTCCGTCAGGGAAAGGCGAGCAAGTGATCGAGGACATGCTGCGGACGCCGGAGGCGGTCCGCGACGCGGAGCGGTGGACCGCGCACAACTACCACCCGCTGCCGGTGGTCATCTCCTCCGCCGAGGGCTCCTGGCTGACCGACGTGGACGGCCGCCGCTACCTCGACTGCCTGGCCGGCTACTCCGCGCTGAACTTCGGGCACCGGCACCCGCAGCTCGTCGCGGCCGCGCACGCGCAGCTCGACAAGCTGACCCTCACCAGCCGGGCGTTCATCCACGACCAGTTCGCCGACTTCTGCCGGGAGCTGGCCGAGCTCTGCGGCAAGGACCTCGTACTGCCGATGAACACCGGCGCCGAGGCGGTGGAGACCGGCATCAAGGTGGCCCGCAAGTGGGGCTACCAGGTCAAGGGCGTGACGCCGGGCCAGGCCAACATCGTGGTCGCCGAGGGGAACTTCCACGGCCGCACGACCACCATCGTCAGCTTCTCCACGGACGAGGACGCCCGCGCCGACTTCGGGCCGTACACCCCGGGCTTCACGGTCGTGCCCTACGGCGACCTGGACGCGCTGACCGCCGCCATCGACGAGAACACCGTCGCGGTGCTGCTCGAGCCCATCCAGGGCGAGCAGGGCGTCGTCGTGCCGCCGGAGGGCTACCTGCCGGGCGTACGCCGGGTCTGCACCGAGCGGAACGTGCTCTTCGTCGCCGACGAGATCCAGTCCGGCCTGGGCCGCACCGGCGCCACCTTCGCCTGCGAGCACGAGGGCGTCGTGCCGGACATGTACCTGCTCGGCAAGGCGCTGGGCGGCGGCATCGTGCCGGTCTCCGCGGTGGCCGCGAACTCCGACGTGCTGGGTGTGCTGAAGCCGGGCCAGCACGGCTCGACCTTCGGCGGCAACCCGCTGGCCTGCGCCGTCGCCACCGAGGTGGTCCGGCTGCTGGCCACCGGCGAGTTCCAGCGCCGCTCGACCGAGCTGGGCGCCCGGCTGCACGCCGGCCTCCAGTCGCTGGTCGGGAAGGGCCTGGTCGCCGTGCGGGGCCGCGGACTGTGGGCGGGGCTGGACATCGACCCGGCGCTGATGAGCGGCCGGGAGGCGTGTGAGCGGCTCGCCGAGCGCGGCGTGCTGGCCAAGGACACCCATGGCTCCACCATCCGGCTCGCCCCGCCGCTGGTGATCACCGAGGAGGAGATCGACCACGCGGTGGCCCAGCTCGCCGCCGTGCTGGCCGGCTGACCCCGTACGACAGCGGCGGGCGTCGGGACCACGGTCCCGGCGCCCGCCGTCGTCTGCCGGCGGTCAGCGGGGCAGGCGCATCGCCATCGTGGGGGCCTCGGCCATTACCGAGTTCGGCGTGTACGGCGCGCCGGCGGGAAGCTCGCCGGGCCGGCCGATCTGCACCCCGGGGTAGAGCTCGACCATGTCGCCCTCGGCCACCACCCGCGACTGCTTCGGCGCCAGCGGGACGCGGTCGCTCTCCGCCATCGACCCGCCCGGCCGGATGCCGGAGCCGTTGGTGCTCACGTCGGTCACGATCACCTCGCCGACCCGCAGCTCGAACCGGACGTGGCTGCGGCTGATCCAACGGCGCGCCTCGTCGTTGAGCCACTGGCCGAGCACGATCCCGCCGGCCTGGTCGGGCGCCCGGCCGACCAGCGCCGGCCGGTCCTCGGTCAGCACGAAGCGGCGCCGGATCAGCCCGCCGACGCGGACGGCCAGGACCTCGCTGCGCGGTCGCGGACCGGCGTCGCCGAGCCGGACGCCGTGCCGCGGGCAGGTGGGCGCGCCACCGCGCAGGGAGGGCGGAGGCTGGGCGGCGGGGCTGCGCTCCACCCGGGCCAGGTCGGCGAAGGACCCGCCGCCCCCGCCGCCGAAGAGCGCGCAGCCCGGCTCCGGGCAGCGCCACTGCCGGGAGAGCAGCTTCACGCCGGCCGGCGACCGGTCGCCGGAGACCGGGGTGTGCCCGCCGCCGACGTGGGCGACGAAGGCCGGCCCGCCGGCGCCCGGCACCGGGGCGAGCACGCGGCCGGGCTGCTCGACCAGCCACGGGTAGCGCCCGCGCAGGCCGTCCGTCCGCACCCGGGTGAGCACCGGCAGCCCGAGCAGGTCGGCCACCTCCACCATCCGGTCGCCCGGGTTGTCGAGCACCTCGACCAGCCCGTCGTCGGCCCACCGGCGGACCACCATCCGCTCGTTGGAGGTGAGGTCGGCGTCGGAGAGCAGCGCCCGGTGGACGACCGCGTAGACGGGGACGCTGTCCTCCTCCAACTCCCGGGCGAGGGCGTCGATCACCATGCCGAGGCGGAGCAGACTGGCCGGCCGGCCGCCGTCGAGGTCCTGGTAGCGGATCACCTCGGCCAGGTCGAGGACGGCCCGGGCCAGCGACGGGTCGGTGCAGACCCGCCCCTCGATGGCGTCGAGCACCTTGCTGATCTCGAATCTCATCGGACGCTCCCCACGATCTCGTCGATCCGCCGGGCCAGTTCCAGATCACGCCGGGTGACCCCGCGCGCCGAGTGCGTCACGCAGCGGAACGTCAGGGTGCGCCAGCGGATGTCGATGTCGGGGTGGTGGTCCAGCTCCTCCGCCGTCACGGCGACCCGGTCGACGACCGCGATGGCCTCCGGGAAACTGGCCAGCTCCACGGTGCGGGTGATCCCGGTCGGGTCTCCCGACCAGCCCGTCAGCCCGCCCAGCTCGTCTCGCACCGCCTCGGCGGTGAGCACGTCTGCCATGGGGAGACCCTACCGGGAGGGGCCGGAACGACGCCGACCAGCGGCGGGAGGTGTGTCCCACCCGGCAGGCGGCGGGGCGGGGCATAGATCCGCGGCTGTGGACGGCGGACGTTAGGCTGACCGGCGGCCCGGCCGGGCCGCGACCGGCGTCGCCCCGGCCCACCCTGCCAGAGGAGATTCTCAGCATGAACACTCGACGGCTGGCGACCACGGGGGTCGCTATCGTCGCCGCGCTCAGCCTCGGTCTCACCGGGTGCGGCACGAAGACGGACGCGGACGCTCCGGCCGGCAACGGCACGGGCGCGGCACCCGCCAGCTCGGCCCCGGCGGACGCCCGCGCCGAGCTGAGCGCCGCCGCGCAGAAGCTCAACCAGCAGAGCGTCCGGATGGAACTGAAGTCGGCGGTCGTCAACGGCAGCGGTGTGATGGACCCGGCCACCAAGACCGGCGACATGACGATGAAGCTGGGCGCGGAGGGCACCTTCCGGATCCTGCTGCTCGGCGACGACGCCTACCTGAAGATCACCGGTATGCAGGGGATGCCGAAGAAGTGGCTGCACATGGACACCACCAAGCTCGGTAAGAGCGGCCAGTTCAACCTGATGCCCGAGGGCGACCCGGGCGGCGCGAAGCAGATGATCGAGAGCGTGGTGGACGTCGAGAAGACCGGCACGGGCAGCTACGCCGGCACCCTCGACTACACCCGCACGAAGGCCGACGACCCGTCCATCAAGGCCCTCGGCGAGAAGGCCAAGGCCGTCCCGTTCACCGCCAAGGTGGACGACCAGGGCCGGCTCGTCGAGTTCGCCATCGACACCAGCGTGCTGCACGAGTCGCTGGGCATGATGACCACCACCTACTCGGACTTCGGCGCCCCGGTCACCGTGAAGAAGCCCGCCGCGGGCGACACGCAGGAGGCCCCGCAGGAGCTGATCGAGTCCATGGGCTCCTGAGCCCGACCGCACGGAGGCGGGGGCGGCGCCGGTCGGCGCCGCCCCCGCCGCGCGTCTCAGCCGCGCAGCGGCCGGCCCACCTCGTGCAGGTGCGCGAGCGCCTGGCGGTACGACTCCACCAGCCCCGTCTCGGCGTACGGGATGCCCCGCTCGACGCAGTACGCGCGCACGATCGGCTGGGCCCGGCGCAGGTTCGCCCGCGGCATGTTCGGGAACAGGTGGTGCTCGATCTGGTAGTTGAGCCCGCCGAGCGCGACGTCGACGAACCGGCCACCCCGGACGTTGCGGGAGGTCAGCACCTGCTTGCGCAGGAAGTCGAAGTCGTCGTCGGCGGTCGGCATCGGCATGCCCTTGTGGTTGGGGGCGAACGAGCAGCCCATGTAGAGGCCAAAGAGTCCCTGGTGGACGGCGACGAACAGCAGCGCCTTGCCCGGGGACATCGCCAGCAGCAGCCCGCCGAGGTAGCCCACCGCGTGCAGGCCCAGCAGCAGCGCCTCCACCCTCCGGTGCCGCATCGGGGTGCGGAACCCGCCGTCCGGCTCCCGCCCGACGACCGCCCGCACGCTCGCCACGTGCAGGGCGAGCCCTTCCAGCAGCAGCATCGGGAAGAACAGCCACGCCTGTCGGCGGGCGAGCCAGCGGTTGACGCCGCGCGTCGCGGCGGCCTGCTCGTACGTCCAGACCAACGCGCCCGCCCCGACGTCCGGGTCCTCGTCCTCGTGGTTCGGGTTGGCGTGGTGCCGGTTGTGCTTGTCGACCCACCAGCCGTAGCTGAGCCCCACCGCCAGGTTGCCGGTGAGCAGGCCCACCGCCTCGCTCGGCCCGCGCCGGCGGAACATCTGCCGGTGGCCGGCGTCGTGGCCGAGGAACGCGACCTGCGTGGTGGCGACGGCCAGGAACACGGCGACCAGGAGCTGCGCCCACGAGTCCCCGACCAGCCCGACCGCGACCCAGCCCGCCGCGAAGACGCCCAGGGTGAGCACGATCCGCGTCACGTACCGGCCCGGGCGCCGCTCCAGCAGCCCCGCCCCGCTGATCCGCCGGGACAACTGCGAGTAGTCACTGCCCCGCCTTACCGGCGGGTCCGCCACCGCTGCGAGCACCATTGCGGCTCCCGTTCCTCGATCTCGGATACCGCGCCGGCCGGCGCGCCCCTGCCGTCCAGTCTCCCGAGCACGGTTGCGCTAAGTAACCCTGTCCACCCCCCGAGCGGGGGTAGGGAAGGCCCTACCCCCGGCCGCCGGGCGCGGAACCCGGCGGTCAGCCCATCCGCCCGACGGCGGCCCGGAGCCGGGCCAGGTCCCGTCGCCGTCGCTCGTACGTGGCGGCGAGGCCGATCAGCACGAACCCGCCGACGGCCAGGAAGATCCACCGGGGCAGCAGGTCCCACCCGCGGACCAGCTCGTGCAGCGCGAGCAGCGCCAGGGTGACCCCGCCGAGCAGCACCGGCGCCTGCCAGCGACGGGTCGCCCCGGCGAGCACCGTGCCGAGCGCGGCGGCCCCCAGCAGCAGCCGCCGCCACGGCTGGGGATCCGGCGCCACCAGCACCGACACCAGGCTCGGCAGCAGCGCGGCCGCGAGCCCCGGGCCGAGCGCCAGCCAGCTGGTCAGCCCGGGCCGGGTGCGCAGCGCCGCCACGCCCACCCCGAGGGCCAGCGCCGCCGCCGGCACCGTGTACGCCTCCAGGACCGCCACTCCCCCGGCGGCCAGCAGCAGCCAGCCGCCGAGCAGCTCGCTGCCGCCGGCGATGCCCGCGAACGCCCAGCGGCGGCCCGCCGGCTCGCCCCGGCGCAGCACCCGCAGCGCGACGGCAGCGCCCCACAGCACGCAGACCGCCGCCGCGTGCCGGAGCGCCCCGACCGCGAGCAGCAGCGCGACCAGCGCCACCGCCTGGGCGGCCGCGTCCAGCACCGCCGCCGGGGCGGACCCTTGGCGGGCCGGGGCGGCCCCGACCGGCGCCCGGTGGCCGCCGAGCAGGGCGGCGGCGGCCAGCGTGAGCACCGCGACGGCGAGCACGCTGAACGCGGCCGCCCGCAGCGGCAGCCCGCCGGCCAGCGGTGCGGTGACCGCGAGGCCGGTCGCGGCGGCGACCGCGACCAGGCGACCGACGAGCCGGGCGTCGTCCCGGCGGGCGGCCACACCGACCACGGTCGCCGCCACCACCAGCACGCCCAGGCCGGCGAGCGTGCCCGCCCTGGTGGCCACCAGCCCGAGCAGCCCGGAGGCCGTCAACGCCAGCCCCACCGGCACCCCGACCGGGGCGAGCAGCGGGCGCGGCGCGGCCAGCGCGGCGACCAGCACCGCGACCACCCCGACGGCCAGCGTGGCGGCCGGCGCCACCGGCCACGGCGCGCCGGCGGCGACCAGCAGCACCGGCAGGGCGGTCGCCGCGAACGGCAGCGCGACGAGCGCCGCCCGCCACCACCCGCCGCGCGCCGATGCTCCGCCGCCGGCCCCGACGGCACCCGGCATGCCGGCACCGGACCCGAACGCACCCGGCGTGCCAGCACCGCCCCCGACGGCGCCGGACCCGCCGGCGCCGGGCCGGACCGCGCCCGGGACAGTTCGATCGGGCCCCGCCGCCAGCAGCGCGGCCACCGCCAGCGCTGCCAGCGCCACGCCGACCGGGAACGCCTCCGGGACGGGCTCGACCGCGGGCGCCCCGGACCAGGGCGACACCCCGCCGTACGGGGCGAGGAGCGCCGTCAACGCCACCGGCGCGGCGGCGGCGAGGGAGACCACCAGCAGCCCGACGCCGGCCACCCGCAGGACCGTGTCGGAGCGCGCCGCACCGCTCAGCGTCACCAGCAGGACCGCCACGGCGGCGTAGAGCGCCACCGATTCGTCGGCCGGTACGACCACCGGCACCAACCCGACCGGCGCGACCGCCACGGCGAGCCCGACGGAGGCGTACGCCCGCAGGTCGGGCCAGTGCCGGCGGACCGCGAGCAGCCCGACCGGCAGCACCGCGACGGCGGCCAGCGCCGCCCGCGCCTGCCACCAGGCCGGCGCCCCGGCCGCGATCAGGGCGACGGCCGCGACGGCCGGCACCGCGGGCGACGCGACGGCCAGGGACACCCCGGCGATCCCGCGCTGGACGGCCGTGCCGCGCCGCCCGGCGGCGGCCACGGCGAGCCCGGCGGCCAGGACCACCGCGAGCGCCGCCCCCGCCCCGCCGGGGGCGGCGAGCCCCACCAGCAGCCCGTGCCCGAGCAGGAGGGCTCCGGACGCCGCCGCCGTCACCGCCGTCCCGGACCGGGCACCGGGCCGCCCCACCCCGACGGCCAGCAGGCCCACCCCCGCCGCCAGGTCCAGGGCCACCACGGCGGGCCACGGCGACGGCCAGCCGGCGGGCACGGCGAGCACGGTGGCCGCCACGGCGAACGCGGCCAGCGCCGGCCGGGCGGCCCGGGGCAGCAGCAGCCCCACGGCCGCCAGGGCCAGCGCGATCACCACGGGCAACTGCCAACCCCGGGCGATGTCCGGCCCGGCGGCGGCGCCGTGCCACGGCGGCAGCGACCGACCGACCGCACCGCCGGCGAGCACCACGGCCCCCAACACGGCGAGCTGGGCGGTCCCCCCGGCCACCAGCAGCGCGCCGACCCGGGGACCGGTCCGCCAGCCGGCGGGCAGCAGCCGCACCGCGCCGGCCAGCGCCACCACGACCAGCGCCGTGAGCACCGGTGCCGCCCCCAGCTCCGCGACGGGGCGGACGACCGCCCCGGCCAGCACCGGCACCAGCAGCCCGGCGGCGACGGCGCGGAACACCCGACCGCCGGTGAGCACCGCCGCGCCGAGCAACGTCAGCGCCACCAGCAGCAGCGGCCCCCCGGCCAGCAGCGGGGTGCCGGCGGCCCGGCCGAGGGCCAGCGGCACCAGCGCGCAGCTCGCGGCCACGGCCAGAGCGCCGGCGTACCCGATCCAGGCGACGACGCGCCCGGCGATGACCACCGGACGCTCCCCCGGTCCGCCCACCGCACCGGGTGGCGCGACGGGCGGACCGGGCGGCGCGACCGTCGGCCCCGGCACCGCCACCGCCGGCGTGGGTGCCCCGGCCCCGGGGGCCGCGACCGTCGGTGCCCCGCCGGGCCGGGTCGCGGCGCCACCCGCCGGGCCGCCCCGCGGCCGCAGCGCGACCAGCACCGCCAGGTCGAGCAGCGCCACCCCGACGAAGACCACCGCCCAGCCGGCGGCGTCCGGCCGGGCCCCGACGGCGAGCAGGGGCAGCACCGGATGCGCGGTCACCAGGGCCGCGAACCACGGCACGGTCAGCCCGCTGAGCCGGGCGTAGCCGGCCGCGACCGCCGCGCCGGCCCCCCCGACCAGCGCGGCGTAGCGGGTGCCGGGCCAGCCGGCCACCCCGAACAGGTCCACCGTCCACGCGGCGTACCCGTCGAGGAGCACCAGCAGCAGCCCCACCGCGGCGAAGGTCTCCGCCGTGCCGCGCAGCCCCCGCCGCACCGCCACCAGCGGCGCGGCCAGGGCGAGCGCGGTGAACGCGGCCAGGATCAGGGCCCGGCCGGCGACCCCGACCGCCGCCCAGGCGACCGCCGTGAAGACCACCGCCGCGGTGCCCAGCAGCAGTCCGCCGAGGACGAAGAGCAGGCTCTGGACCGTCCGGGTGGAGGTCTCCGCCCCGCCCACGACGGCCGGCGCGGGGACCGGCGCGACCGGCCCCCCGACGGGCCACACCGGTGCCGGGCGGGCCGGCGCGGATGCCGGGACGGCGGCGGGAACCGGACGCGCGGCGGGGCCGGGGAACTCCGCCCGGATCGCGGCGGCCAGCTCCGCCCGGCGCCGCCGGCTCGCCGCCAGCCGGTCGACGAGCCCCTGGTACGCCGCGCGGGCCCGCTCGACCTCGCCGCCGAGCGCGACGATCTCCCGGTCGAGCCGGATCACCTCGGCGGCGGCCGGGTACGGCGGTCGCCCGCAACCGGAGCAGCCGGAACCGAGGGAGGCCGGCGCGCCGCAGGCGGGACAGGGGTAACCGGTGTTGTGCACCCGGCCATTGTCGGCCGGCTCCCGTCACCGCCCCAGAGTGCGCGTACTCAGGGCCGGGTGTGCTCGTGCACCCAGGCGGCGTACGCGGGGTCGCCGCTGTCCACCCGGGTCACCAGGATCTCCGGCACCTCGTACGGATGGCTGGCGCGGATCTGCTCCACCAGCGCGGCGGCCCGGTCCGGCGCGGTCTTGAACTGCACCGACCACTCGGTGCTGGTCTCCACTCCGGAACGCCACCAGTAGGTGCTGTCCACCTGGCCGCCCACCTGCGCGCAGGCCGCCAGCCGCCCGGCGACGGCCGCGGCCGCCAGTACGTCGGCGACCGACCGCGCGTCCACCACCGTCGTCACCACGCAGATCTGGTCCACCAGCGCACCCTACGCGGCGCCGTCCCGATTGGCCGCGATCCACTCGTCGATCCGCGCCCACCAGTCGAAGAGCCAGTCGATCCGCTCCTGCCGGCCGGTCGGCACCTCCTCGGGCGGCACCGACCAGAAGCGCATGACGATCCGCTTGTCCATCGGCAGTTCCCGCCACACGTCGGCCACGGTGAGCATCCGGTCCAGGCCGGTGTGCGCCACGAAGATCACCCCGGCGTCGGGGGCGGCGTCCAGGGCCGCGAGCAGCCCGCCGGGCTGCGGGGCGAGCACGTGCCGCATCCGTTCCGCGCGCAGCGCCATGCGCTCCAGGCCCAGCGCGCGCAGCCGCGCGATGGCCCGCAGCCGGCGGCGCGGGGTGAAGTTGCCGCCCTCCGGGAAGATCACGAAGGCGTCGTCGTCGTCCAGGCCCTCGGCCAGGTGCCCGATCTGCTCGGTCACCGAGCCCCGCCCGTCCGGGCCGGGCGCGAGGAAGCGGTTGGGCAGCCGGTTGAGCAGCACGTCGATCGCCGGATCCCACTGGAGGCTGTCCTTGAGCACGATCCGCGGCTCCCGGTTGAACCAGTTCACCAGGGCGTGGATCAGGATGAACGAGTCGCCGGGGCCGGCATGCCGGCAGAGCACCAGTTCCGGCCGGCCGGGCAGGGCCGTGTCGGGATCGGTGCCCACCACGTCGATGCTCAGGTGCAGCGTCCAGCGGGCCTGCCAGAAGAGCACCCGCAGGAACCAGCCGGCGAGCACGTAGTGGGCCCGCTGGAAGGCTGGCGAGCGGGCCCGCCAGCCGAAGCCGGAGGCGACCCAGAGCCCGAAGAGCGCGAGCAGCGCCGCCGCGTCCCAGACCAGGTAGACGCAGCCGATCCAGAGCAGTCGCAGCGGCCGAAGCCGGCCCGGGACCAGCGGCGAGGCGGCCGCCGCGAGCAGCGCCCAGACCGGCAGGGTGGTCACCACCAGGAAGGCGAGCAGCACCACGCCGGGGGCCAGGAGCACTCGACGCACCCACCGCGGCGGCAGGGGCATCAGCGCTCCACCTGGGTGGCCAGGTAGTGCCGCGAGGCCGTGTAGGCGCGGCTGATCCGCCGCCCCACCGCCGCCATGTCCCGGTACGCCCACGGCGTGTCGTCGCGCGGGTTCAGCCCGCCGGTGGGCAGCACGTGCACCTCCACCCCGTCGGGCAGGGCCGCCATCTCCCGGGCGAACCGGTGCCGTCGGGCGATCTCGAACGCGACCTGGGCGATCTCCCAGGGTCGCCGGGGCGGGGTCAGCTCCCGCTCGATCCGCCCCACCTGGAGTACGAAGATCCGCCCGGCACCGGCGGCGACGGCCTCGCCGATCGGGATGGAGTTGACAATCCCGCCGTCGACGTAGTGCTGGTCGCCGATCTGGGCGGGCGGCAGCAGCCCCGGCACCGAGGCGGAGGCCAGCACGGCCGGCACCAGCGGACCGCTGTCGAACCAGTGCTCGGCGGCCCGCTCGATGTTCGCGGCGCAGCAGCGGAACGGCACCTGGAGGTCGGCGAAGGTGGTCTCCGCGCCCAGCTCGCTCTCCAGCAGCTTGCGCAGCGGGCGGGGCGAGTGCAGGTGGGTCCGGGCGGCGAACCGGCGCAGTTGCCGGGCCACCGAGTCGCCGTACACCTCGCTCGCCTCCGGCGAGGCCCAGAGCCGGACCAGCCGGTCGGTGACCGCCTCGGACGGTTCGGCGGCGACCAGGGCGCCGTTGACCGCCCCGATCGACGTGCCGAGCACCATGTCGGGCCGGATCCCGGCCCGGAACAGGGCCCGCAGCATGCCCACCTCGACCGCGCCGAGGACTCCCCCGCCCCCGAGCACGAACGCCACCGGTCCCCGCGCCATGGCCTCATCCTGGCACGGGCCGGAAAGCGGCCGTCCGGTGCCGGTGCCGGCCGGGCCCCGGCGCGCCGGACGGCGCGGGCTGAGCGAGCCGCCGGAGAGGCCGGTCAGGTACGGTCGACCGGGGTCAACGCCCGGCCACCCGGGCCGGCTCCCGGACCCCGGCGGACCGGGCCGCGTCGGCGATGAAGCGGCGGTACACCTGCTCGTAGCCGGCGGCCATCTGGGCGGTGGAGAAGTTCTGCGCCACGCGCGCGACGCAGTCCGCCGGGTCGAGGCCGGGCACGGCACGCAGCGCGTCGGGCAGGTCGTCCACGCCCTCGCAGATCAGGCCGGTCACCCCGGGCCGGACGAGTTCCGGCACGGCCCCCCGGTTCAGGGCCACCACCGGGGTGCCCGTTGCCATGGCCTCCACCATCACCATGCCGAACGGCTCCTCCCACTGGATCGGCATGATCAGGCACCGGGCCTCGACCAGCAGCCGCAGCGCCTCCGCCCGGTCGGCGTCGAGCACCACGTGGACGTCCTCGCCGAGCAGGGGCCGGACCGCCTCGTCGAAGTAGCGACGTTCGGGCGGCTCGTTGCACTTGCCGGCGAGCACCAGCGGCAGGCCGGCCGCCCGGCACGCCCGGATGGCGACGTCGGGGCCCTTGTCGGGGCTGAACCGGGCCAGCCAGAGCACCGGGCCGTGGCTGGGCGCGGTCTTGTGCGGGATGCCCTGGACGTCCATCGCGTTGTGCACCGTGCCGACCCAGGGCAGTCGCGGGTTGAGCCGGCGCTGGGCGTGGGAGATGGCGACCAGCCCGACGCCCGGGTCGGTGTCGCTGAGCACGGCGCCGTACTCGCCCACGGGGTTGCCGTGCACGGTGGCCACGGTGGGAACCGCCCGGCGGCCGGCGACCAGCGGGCCGATCGTGGTGTGGTCGTGGACGACGTCGAAGTCGGCCGCGTCGACGAGGTGGTTGACCCGGGCCAGGTGGGCCAGCTCGGGCAGCGCCTCGCCGAGCCGCTCGTACTGCAGTTCCGGCACGGTGGAGACGAAGTCGGCGGGGGTGCCGTGCTCCTGGCCCGCCCCGAACACGGTCACCGCGTGTCCCCGTTCGGTCAACGCCTCCACCAGGCCGGTCACCACCTGTTCCAGCCCGCCGTAGCCGGGCGGGGGCATCGACAGCCACGGCGGCACCACCATCGCGATCCGCAACGGCCGTTCCGCCGCCCGGTCGGTCGTCAGGTGGTTCACGGCCACGAGTCCTCCCCGTCGGTCGGTGGCGCAGGTGGGCAGCCGACCCGGATGCGCTCCGGCCGGTCACCCCACACGGCGGGATCGATGGCGGTTTCCCGGTGACGGCACGACTAAACCGGACAAGCCGGACGTTCAGCCGCCCACGAGGAGCCGGTCCCGCACCGCCCGCACTCCCGCGGCGGACCAGGCCAGCCGCTCCGCCTCGTCCCGTTCCCACCAGGAACGGACCACGCCCCCGAGGATCACCGTGTCCCCGTCCAGCTCGACGGTCACCCGTTCGGTGCCGATCCCCCGCAGCAGCGCCCGCTGCAGGTCGCGCCGGATCCGCTCGGCGTCCGGACGGGCGGCGGGGCGCACCTCGACCAGGTTCGTCACCCCGCGTACGCCGCGCAACCGGCGCACCTCCCGTTCGGCGGTACGCCGCTGCCAGCCGAACTCCACCTCGCCGCGCAGCATCACCCACCCGTTGGCCACCGTGACGTCCAGCAGCTCGGCGGGGACGAAGCTGTCCCACTCCAGCGCCCGGCTCACCGCGATCGCGATCTCGGCGTCCGTATGCCCCGCCTCGCCGGGCAGGCGCACCTCGATGTCGTCGGCGACCGCCCGCACCCCGCGTACGCGCTGCGCGCAGCGGTGCGCCGCCCACTTGCGGGCGGCGCCGTCCACCCAACCGGTCAGCGTGACCACGCCGTCGGCGACGGTCACCCCGATGTCGTTCGGCTGCACCTGGGCGTCCCAGGCCAGCTCGTCGAGCACGTCCCGTTGTATCCGATCGTCGGTCCGGACGGCCGCTGCCGTGGTCATCGCATCCCTCCGTACGCCTCGCCGGGTCTGCCACCGACGATGCCGGACCGACGGGTGACGGCGGCTCACCCGCACCGGGCGAACCGCCGTCAGAGGAAGCGGGGGGGGTGGGGGGCTCACCCCCCA
>NZ_JBFAVI010000007.1:0-92602 GCF_040679695.1 Micromonospora sp. NPDC052213 | reverse complement strand
CTCCGGACTCGGCGCCCGACGGTGGGTTGTCGAGCAGACGGTCGCCTTGCTGCACTGGTTCCGCCGCCTACGCATCCGCTGGGAGATCCGCGACGGCATCCACGAAGCCTTCCTCACCCTCGCTTGCGCCATCATCTGCTGGCGCCGACTCCAACGCTCAAAGAGTTAGGAGTTGTTAGGCCCTGTGTCGAAGTCGGTCACAGTCACTCGTTGCTGGCGGCGAGGTGGAGCGTGGCCTCGTAGCGGGCGGCCAGCTTGTCGAAGCGGGTGGCCACTGCCCGATTGCGTTCCAGCCGGTTGATACCGCACTCGACGGCGTGACGTTGCTGGTAGAGATGCGGGTCGAAGGCCGGTGGTCGGCCGCCTTTGGATCCCTTGGCCCGCCGGTGGGCGTCCTGGTCGGCCTTGCTCGGGATCGTCGCGGCGATCCCACGCCGGCAGAACCGGCACCGGCTCTCTCGAGGGTCGGGGAACCGGCGCATCAACCGGGCCCTGCACATCATGGCCATCGTCCAGCTGCGCCGGGACACCGAAGGACGCCGCTACTACCGGCGCAGACTGGCCGCGGGCAAGACCCCGATGGAGGCCCTACGAGCACTGAAACGGGCGTCTGTCCGACATCGTCTACCGGCAGATGGTCGCCGACGCGAGGCTGCTCAAGACGGGTCCGGGAGGACACGCGGGGGCGACTCTGCAATCCAGCGCGGCCGATCTGAACCCCGAGATCGACACTTCGGAAAAGTCACTTCCCGGACCCGCCACGCCCCAGCCTAGAACAACCCCGCCGCGACCACTTGACACAGTGGGGTGCCAGAAGCGGACACCGTCTTGCCGCAGGTCGTTCGGCAGCACGTCTGCGCTGGTGGCGGGACCGAGCCGGCCCGGCGACTCATCCGTTGACAACATCACTCGCGTCTCAATACGCTTAACGTGATGGTTAAGTGAAGGGAGCCTCCGATGGCTGGCACCGATCAGCTCAGCGCGGTGTTCTCGGCGCTCGCCGACCAGACTCGACGGGCGATCATCGCCGAGCTGGCCGAACGCGACGCCACGGTCACAGAGCTCACCGCTCCTCTGTCCATCTCGATGCCGGCGGTGTCACGGCACCTGAAGGTGCTCGAGCGCGCCGCGCTCATCTCGCGGTCACGGTCGGGCAAGTGGCGCGCGAGCCACCTCGAAGCTGCCCCGCTGCGCGAGGCGGCCGACTGGATCGAGCGCTACCGGCGGCTCTGGGACTCGTCCCTCACCCGCCTCGATGCCCACCTCGCCGCGGTGCAGGCCGCCGGACCGGCAACGGACCGGATGGTCGACGACCCCAGGGAGCTCGAATGAAAACGGAAACTCCGCAGCTCGTCATCTCGCGTGTGTTCGACGCGCCGCGGGAGCTCGTCTACCGAGCCTTCACCGATCCCGACCACTTGGCGGCATGGTGGGGCCCGATCGGCAACTCACTGCCGCGCGACGAGATCGAGTTCGACGTGCGCCCCGGCGGCTTTCAACGGTGGACGGAGGTCAATGCAGCCGACCCCGAGCTTCGCGTGCACATCCACATCGACCTCACCGACGTCGCCGACGGCGAACTACTCGAAGGCGTCATGCACGTCAGTGGCCGGCTGCAGGAGGACCTCGAGCCGTTCGAGACGAGACTGCGGGTCGAGTTCTACGACGAGGCTGACGGACGGACGCGACTGGAGATCCGCCAGTGGCTCCCCGAACATCTGGCGCACCCCAGCGAGGAGGGTTGGCGCCAAGCGTTCACCACGCTGGACGCCACGCTGATGAATGTCCAGGCTGTTGCAGCTAACCATCGAGAGGCAGAGGCATGGCCAAGCTGATCTACGTGACGAACGTGTCGCTTGACGGCTACATCGAGGACGAACGCGGCGCCTTCGACTGGTTCCCACCCGACGACGAGGTATTCGCGTTCCACACCGACCTCCTGCGGTCTGTGGGCACGTTTCTCTACGGGCGGCGCCTGTACGAGGCGATGGCCGTCTGGGAGACCGACGCCGCCCTGGCCGCGCAGTCCGACCTCACGGCCGAGTTCGCGAGCGCCTGGCAGGCGGCGAGCAAAGTCGTGTACTCCACGACCCTCGCCGCGGTGTCAACTGCCGACACCCGACTCGAACGCCGTTTCGACCCGCCGCAGTACACGAACTGAAGGCCACGGCCAGCAGCGATCTCACCGTAGGAGGTGCCAACCTCGCGACGCATGCTTTCAAGGCCGGGCTGGTCGACGAGTGCCAGCTGTTCATCCTGCCCATTGTCGTCGGCGGGGGCAAACCAGGGCTGCCGACCGGCATGCGCGCCGGCCTTGAGCTCCTCGATGAGCGCCGATTCCGAAACGGCGTCGTGCACCTCCGCTACCGCCCTCTCGGGCAGTGAACGACAGCCCTGTCCGATCGCCGGCGGCGCTTGCATGACAGGCGGAGCGCTGACGACCGATTCGGCCGGATGAGGTCGCCCATCACGAACTCGGGTTGCGTCAAGTCGCAGTGTGCGGAGACGTCAACCGCCGCGTCGGGACAACGGTGGCGACGGCGAAAACTCAGTCCGGGGAACGCCCCGAGAACTGCCCCCTTCGTCTATCCGTCGGGCATGCCAGCCGCACGCTGGTCGACCGCTCCCGACGCACCCGCTCATCGGCTACAGAAGCGGACACCGCACCGGTGTCGCAGAGCGGTCGGTAGCAACCCACGGTGGTACCGGTCAAGGCACGTGGGTCGGCATGGTCGGGTTGACTGCGGCGACGCCTCGCCCTTGAGACATCTCGAAATCTCTGGAGAACCGTCCCACTTTCGGCTCATGCAACAAGGCCCGGACTCTCGGGCACCACGTCGACCGGCGCCGCGAGCATCGGCGCGACCGGCCGACGCAGCACCGCCTCCGCTCCGGCGCCCCGACCACACCGTGGCTGGGGCGCGGAGGGAGCGGCGCCGGAGGGTGTCCAGCAGGACCGGCCAGAGGTTGCCGTCGCGGCCCCAGTCGGTCACCGGCGGTCTACACGTACACCGGGCCGGCCGCCTTCACCGCGGCCATCCGCTCGACGAGGTCGGTCACGGCCACGTCTGCCCGGGGAGCCGCTCGGCGGTGGCGACGATCCGGCGCGGTGCGGCCAGCAGGCGGTGGCATGGCTACGGCTCCTCCCCGGTGGCGAAGCGCCTCGACCTCGTCGGTGAATGCGTTCAGATCCACCGGGCAGCCTGCGGTCCACCGTCGGCTGGAGACCGGAGCCGTGTTGCGGCCCACCTTCATAATGAGCGGATGCCCGTCGTCGCAGGTGGTACCACGACAGCTGTACGCCCGCGTGGCCGTGTCGTCGCCGGGTGGGTGGTCGGGGTCGTGGCGGCATGGGGAGTCGTCGCCGGGCTGCATCTCTTCGGCCTTCGGCTGGCCAACCTGTGGTTGCTCGGCCTGATCATCACCGGGCTGGGCTGGCTGCTGGCGATGGCCGTCACCGGGATCGCCCTGGTGGCCCTGTGGCGCAGGGTCGGGCCGGTCAAGGCGCTGACGCTGGTGCTGGTTCCTGGGTTGCTGGCCCCGGTGGCGATCGTGGCCGTCGACTGGACGTCCGTCTTCGTCCACAACTTCTACCGCCTCCACCGGGACGACTTCCGCACTGCGGCCGGGATCGCCGACAAGGTCACGGCCGAGTACGGCGACCGGTACGGCCAGGTTCTGCCGAAGGATCTGCGGCACCTGTCGTCCATGGGGCGGGCGGTGCGGATCGGCACCGAGGGCAGCGGGCCGACGGGCATCCTCCTGCCGGTCTGGGTCGGCACGCCAGACGGCGCGGCCGGCTACGCGTACCTCACCGGGACGCCGGGTGACACGAGCTTCGACTGCTTCGCGGACCCCTGCCGGATGCGCTGGTCGCTCGGCGACGGCTGGTACTGGCTGGACTGACACCGGGGCGGGACACGGGTGCCGTCGGTGGCGGATCCCGTAGGCGGCGGGTGGTCGGGCCTCATGGCGGAAACCGGGCTGGTCAGCCGCAGCTACTGCCTCGGTGGATTCGTGCCGGTGCAGGGCGAGGGCACGTTCACCGAAACACTGGTGCCGATTGACGGCGAGGCGACCCTGCGCGTCGACACGCCTGAGCCTGGCTCGACGTAGCCGCGCTACGCAGGGCGGTCCACGGGCCGAGGGCAAGCGATGGTCCGGGGCGGCGTTCGGCCTGCCCGACAAGCTGAACGTGAGGAGGGGTGAGCAGCCACCGTGGATCGTCTCGGACGAACTCTGGGCGAGATCGCACCGCTGCTGCCACCCCGTCCGCCCCGGCGTTCTCGGCTGTCGTGATCTGTCCGGTACGCCTGGTCAGCGACGGTGCCGCGCTGCCCGATCACGACCGCTGGTGCCCCTCTGGGACACCGGCCACTGGCACGGCGGCGTGGTGGGCGCGCGGCTGTCCGGCGGCGTACGGCTACCGTCCCCGGCCTTCGATCGGGGGCGGTAAGCCGTGCCGCTGGCTCTCCGCGCGCATGGACGTTTGTGTACCCGGTGGCAAGCCGCGGAGCGGCGCGGCAGCCGAGCGCCCTGACATCGACGACGGCCAGCCACGCTGGCGCTCGTCATGGCCCAAATTGCTGCTCACGACCAATCCGACGCCTGGCGCGATACTCAAGGACCCCGTAGGTGACCGTTAGGGCCAACCCGGCCAGTAGAAGCACAGCACTGATCCACCGGCTCGGAGCGCGCCAAGTGCTGGGCGTGACCTCCGTGAGGTTTCCTAGCCCCAGCAGAGCGTAGAAGCCCATGCACGCTGCCCCTGCGGCCCACAGCTGGGGGTGATGCACGGCCCGCCCGAACAGCCGAACCGTTGACGCGCGTCGGCTACGGATGACCACCCAGGCAGCACGCCCGACCAGAGCGACAGCGGCGCTGGCGAGCAGGATGTCCACGGCCGTTGCGCCCGCCTCGTAGGTCGTCACAGGCATCACGGTAGCGGCAGCACACAGCTGCCGGCCTCGGGCATATGGACAGCCGTCGTCTTGTGTGGCGCGCTGCGGCGTGTGATGCCGCCCGGAGGCCGCCAGCGGGCGCCCGGTGCGCCGCGCTCGCGCGGCGCCTTGATCCTGAAGAGACAGTTTGGCAACCTCGCGCGGATCACACGCGCGTAGTGCCTGCCATGATCTGCGCACTACGAGTCGGTCCACGGCGCTGGTCCACCGACTGGCCCTCGTGCCCAGCATGCTGACCGCGTTCGCGGTCGTCCGCTCCTGCTCGCCGGTTTGGCTGCTCGCCCGTTGGCAGCTTTTGGTTCGCTCTCTCTCGGAGGCCTCCACGCTGGGCGACGCAAGAGGGCGCACAGTGAGAGACAATGCGCCGATGGATGATCACCGACGCTGCCGTCTCTCCGTCAGCGACGACGAGCTGGAGCTTGCCGGTCCGCCGGCTGCGCTCCGCGCCCTCAGCCGGCTGCTACGCCAACCTACTGAGCCCATTGAGGCGGCGGTCACCGGCGGGGTCGTCGGTCAAGAGGAGACCGCAGGCCCGCTGCTTGTCGGTCTGCAAGGCGGGACCACGCTGCATTTCTCCGGCGGGCGTGAATATCTCGGCATCATCTGGGACGCGCTCGATGGTGTGGCTGAGCAAGCCGAGACCGCCGATGACCGGGCAGTCCACCGGCATCTGCACATCGAGTATTTTCCTGGTGACGACTACCGGTCGCCGGACTCAGTCCCTTTGGTCATCGTGGCTGACTGGCCAGAGGCGTAGGTGCACGACTGCCCGCGCGGTGACACAAATTTAGCGGACGTCTGATCCACGTATTTTGCGAGTGGTAACCATCGTGCCCGGCATCAGCGATGGCGGTCCTGCCTCCTCGCCAGCAGGACGGCGTTGGCCGGGCTCCGGCGCCCATCGACATCTTGGAAGGATGGGCGCCAGAGCCACCGGTGTCAGTAGATGATCAGGTACGGCTGCCGGTCGCTCTCCCGACTGTCGATGGCGACCAGTCGCCCAGCGGTCGTGTCGTCGGAGAGTCGAAGCGTCAGGGCTCCGTCAGCCAGGTTGGCGTTGACCGCGCCGGTGACGTCGACCGAGTACCAGCCGGGGCGATCCACCCGGACGGTCCCGAGCACGCTTCCGCCCGCGCTGGACGGGCGGCTGTTCCAGCTCACGCCGCTCTCCGACCATGAGTCGTCGGCCAGCGCCCGCACCGTCACCGGTGCGGAGCCAACGCCCGGCGACACCGAACCGACATGGAAGTACAGCCGGGCGGAGACAGTCGCAGTGCCCGGATAGCCGCCGAGTCCGGCCTTCAGGTAGGCCATCCGGTCGCCGTCCGGACTCTGCGTGTCGGGGAGGTCGGCGATCTCCAACTCGCTCGTTGAGCCGTAGGCGGTGTCCGCGTACGCACCGGCGCGTACGAAGGTGTCGGCGACCACCGGCGTCGTGGTCTGCCACCTGGTCTCCACGTTCCGGGCCCGGTCGTGAGCGGATGCCCAGTAGTAGCCGGGTGCGGTGATCCGCAGTGGTTGGAAGCCCACCTCACCGGCCCGGAAGCCGATCGTCTCCGAGACGCCCGACGCCTGGCCGTCCGAGTTCGCGTTCATCGTCAGGTACCGGCCCGCCATCTTGGTGAACCGGCCGTGTACGGCCGCCGCCACCGGCTCCCCGGTGACCAGATCGGTCACCCGGAGCCGCACGGTTGCCGGGCCGCCCGCGGCGGTCACCGTCAGCTCGGAGACGATCAGTGGCCGCAGGTGGGTGCCGGCGGTGGTGGCGGAGACAGTCGGCGAGGCCGGCCCGACGTTGCCGTGTACGTCCACGGCGGCGACCCGGTAGTGGTGGGTGGTGTCCGGCAGCAGGCCGGAGTCGGTGAAGGTCAGGCCGCGCGACTGCCCGGCGAGGTTCTTCGGGTCGGGCGTGAAGCCCGGATCGGTGGACCGGTAGATGTTGTAGTGCTCCACCTCGGTGTCGTCGAAGGCCCGGCCGTAGACGAGATCGATGCTCTGGTGGTCGAAGGCGTTCGCCGTCGGCGGCGAGCTCACCACGCCGGGCGGGCCGGTGTCGGCCGGCAGCGGCGCGTACACGGCGTTGGGTCCCCACACCGACGGGAGCCAGCGGATGGAGTCGTAGTGGTGCATTGCGATGCCGCCGAATGCCGGACTGCCGGCGAAAGCGTCGTACACCTTCCGCAGTTCGCGCTCGGTGACGGCGCGCCCCTCCTCGCGGAAGGTGATGGTCTCCGGGTCGCCGCTCCAGGCGATGTCCAGCGTTTCCACCCCGATCACCACCGAGTTCGGCTTGCCGATCGCCTCGGCGTACGCGATCTCGGACTGGGCCTGGGCGATGATGCCGACGGACCCCTCCGCGGTGTCCCGGTAGTCCATGATCGAGATGTAGTCGCTCATGTCCTGGATGTGTTCGCTGAGCGGTTTGGTGGCGCCCTTCCAGGTGATGCCGGTGCAGCACGGGTTGACGTCCAGCCAGCGCGGGATCGCCGGGCCGAACGCCATCGGCGAACCCGCCGCGTTCCTGCGCTGGATCAGCTTCTCCAGAATCTCGAGCCACCGCAGTTGCAGCGCCGGCTTCTCGGCCGCGAACCCGGGATAGATGTAGGGCTCGATGTCCACGTTGACCCCGTCGAACCGCTCCGCCGGCCGTGAGGCGAGGTTGTAGTTGAGGATCTTCTCCATCTCCCGGACCGCGCGGGGGTGGTAGCGCTCCAGCCCGCCGAGGAACGGCGGTTGGGTCCCGCCGGCGATCGTGGCGTACACCGTGAAGCCCTGCGCGTGGGCCCAGCTCACGAAGTCCCGCACCTCGGCGCGCTTGTCGTAGAGCATGTCCAGGTCGCCGTACCGGTCCACGCCGACATAGAGCGTGGTGATCGGCCGCGAGCCGAAGGTGTCGGCGTCGCGCGCCGTCGTCGCGAGCAGTCGGCGGGATCCGGGGTTCAGGATCAGGCCGTACGACGCCCGCTCCCAGATCCACATCGCCCGGTCCTGCGGGCCGACCCGTACCGGCTCGGCAGCGCCCGCGCCGACCGCGACGTAGACGGTCGGGCTGTACCCGGTGTTGCCGTACGCGTCGACCGCTCTGGCCTCGATGCTCACCATGGCGTCACCGAGTTCGCGGGGATCCCACAGATGGGTGTAGGTGCCCTTCTCCCCGAGCGCCCGCAGCCAGGCTCCGCCGTTGAGGCGTACCGACACCTCACGCACGGTGTTGTGCGCGGCGACCGAGACGCGGACCGGTGTCGGCTGCCGCACCGTACCGCCGTCATCGGGACTGGTCACCGTCACAACCGGGACGTTGGCGGCCGGGTTGTCCACCCGCAGGGTGACGAACGGGGACCAGACACCGTAACGGTTGTCGGTTCGCTTGGCACGCACCGCGACCTCGATCTCACCGTCCACGCGGGTCGTGTCCAGGTCGTAGTACCAGGTTCCGGTGTCGTCGCCGTCCGGGTCCACGGTGTGTACGCGGGGAGTGCTGCGGCCGTCGAACACGACGGTCAGGTCGTACGCGTCGGTGTAGCTGCCCGACAGGCGGACGGTCCCGGCCGGCACCGCGTCACCGCTGGTGTGCGAATCGATGGTGACCGAGGGCGCGGCGGCGGAGGCGGGCTGCCCGGGCGGCAGCAGCAGAGCGGCCAGCACGGCGGCAGACAGCGTCAGCCGCGAGCGCCAGGACGTGCTTCGGATCAGGGACACGGGGGTGCTCCTCTCGGGGGGGTCAGGAGATGAGGAGGTACGGCTCGGTGCCCGCGCCGTACTCGCGGGAATCGATGACCACCAGCCGGTCGGCGACCGAGTCGTCGGCGAGTCGGAAGGTGATCTGGCCGTCGTTGAGATTGCTGTTCACGGCGCTGGTGACGTCGATCGCGTACCACCCGGGTGTCGTCACCTGCAGGGTGCCCAGCAGGGTCGCTCCCGCGGTGGGCCGGTTGTTCCACGTGATCGTCGACTCCGACCAACTGTCGGCGGTGAGGACGCGGACGGCGATCGGGACCGGACCGGTCCCCGGGGCGACCGAACCGACGTGCAGCCAGAGCCGGGCGGAACTGGCCTGCGTGTCGGGAAGGTTGGCCTTCAGGTAGGTCAGCCGATCCACGTTCGGGTCTGCGGCGTTGGGGGCGTCCTTGACCTCCAGCCGGGTCGTCGACCCGAGATTCGTGTCGCTGTACGTGCCGCTGCGTACGTGTGCGTCGGCGGCGACCACGGTCCGCGGCACCAGGGTGTCCCGGCGCGGGATGCCGCCCGCGCGGAACCCGGCGACGGCGGACTCCACCTCGGTAGTGGTGAGGGAGGCGTCCCGGGCGTGGTAGACCCAGTCGACGTCGAGGACGTACCTGCGGGACGTCGGCGAGGAGACCAGGCCGCCGTTGGCGAACCACACGGCGTACTTCAGGAACATGAACGCCTCGGGGGCGTAGTCACCGCCGTGACTGGCGACGAGCACGCCGTCGACGTAGTACCGCGCCTCGCCGCCGGTCACGTCGAGTGTGAGCAGGTGCCATCCGTCGTGGCTGCGGGACAGGACGGTTTCCAGCGCGCGGGGATCCCAGGGGCTGTCCTGATAGGTCTCCCAGGTCACCGTCTGCAACGCGGTGCCGGCCGACCCGAGGCCCCCGTTGGGGACGTATTCGTAGTCCAGTTCGCTGTAGCTCGGGTCGAGGGGGTGGTTGAGCTGCGAGATGGTGTAGAAGGTCTGGACCACCTGATCGCCGTCCGGCCCGCTCTCCGGTGCGTCGGTGAACCGGATCCGGGTCGCGTAGGTGCCCTCGAAGAACCGTTGCCCCTGGGAGACCGACGCCTGAGTGGTCGTCTGGCCGGTGCCCTGGCTGGTGGCGGCGAGCCGCATCACCCGGTCGGCGCCGGATCCCGCCATGGAGACGTTGTCGGCGCTCCAGGTGGCACCCGACACCCCGGGCCCGCCACCGCCGGTGCGCACCGTCCAACCGAACGCGGCGAACGCCGGATCCGCGGGACCGGCGTAGCTGAAGTCGTCGAAGAACTCCTGGGGCACTGCGGCGGTGCGCGCCGGCGCGTGCACCCTGGACGGTGTCACCGCCAGCGGGACCGACGCCACCGCCAGCGCGGCGGCCAGGACGGCGTGGGGGACGTTCATGGCTCCTCCTGCTATGTGTCGAGCCAGCGGTCCAGGTGCGCGGCGACGAACGCGTCGTCCTGCAGGTCGGGGTACGCCCGGATCACCCGGTCGAGCTCCGCCGCCTGCCCGGGCGAGAGCCGCTCCTGCTCGTCGAGCAGCCGTACGTTGTCCAGCAGGCCCTGGCGCCGCAGCACCTCGTGGATTCCGGCGACGCAGCCGGCGAAGCCGTTGGCGACGTCGAAGACGGCCGCGTTGGCGTCGGTCAAGCTCGCGGCCGTCGTGAGCAGCTCCTCGTCGAGCTGTCCGGTCCGTGCCGCCTCGCGGGCCCGCTCGAACAGTTCCACGGCGCGGCGGGTCCACACGGCGTACTGGCCGAGCAACCCGCCCACGATTCGCTTGCTGACCTGGCCGCCGTTCACCGGGAAGCGGTACGTGGTGAGCAGGTCGACGATGATGTTGTCGTCGTTGCCGGTGTAGAGCGCGATCTCCGCCGCCCGTGAGGACTCGCAGACCGCCCGGACCACGTCGAGGGTGCGGTACCGGTCGAACGGCGCGATCTTGATCGCCGCCAGGCAGGGCAGTTCGGCGAGCCGGGCCCAGAAGTCGAACCCGAGCGTCCGACCGCCGACCGCGGGCTGGAGGTAGAAGCCGAACACCGGGAGCACCTCGCCGACCGCCGCGATGTGCGCGATGAGCTCGTCGTCCGTCAGCTCCGCCAACCCGCGCAGGATCACCATGGCGAGGTGGTAGCCGAGGTCGGCGGCGAGCTTGGCCTCGGCGACCGCCTGGTCGGTGGTGCCGGAGACTCCGGCGACCAGCACCACCGACCGGTCGCGCGGCGCCTCCCGCACCGTGTCGACGGCGATCCGTAGCACCGGTTCGAGCAGCCCGGCCTCCCGGATCGCGAACTGGGTGGTGTGCACCCCGACCGCCAGGCCGCCCGCCCCGGCGTCCAGGTAGTACCGGCTCAGTGCACGCTGTCGGCGCTCGTCGAGCCGCCCGGTGGCGTCGAGCGCGAGCGGGTGAGCCGGGATCACGACGCCTTCGCGCAGCGCGGCGCCGACATCCAACGGTAGTGCTGCCGACATCAGAAACGCCCCTCTCGCTCCTGAAAGTGGGTGTCCTTGCCGTGGGTTTCGCCGCCGCCAGCACCCATTCGGCGGTCCACTCGATCAGCGTGCGCAGCGGCACGGCGGGGTAGCCGAACAGCTCGTTCGCCCGCGCGGCGTTGGAGAGCAGCGCGGTGGGCTCCGCCGCCCCGGTGAATGTCGCGGGCACCCCGAAGATCTCGCCGAACCGCTGTGCGATCCAGCGCACGGAGGCGGTCTCGGGGCCGGCCAGGTTGAGCACCAGCGGCGGTGCCGCGCAGTGCTCGAAGAGCCGGAGTGCGGCGGCGTTGACGTCTCCCTGCCAGATCACGTTGACGTTGCCCATCCGCAGGTCGACGGGCTCGCCCCGGTGCACGGCACGCGCGATCTCCAGCAGCACCCCGTACCGGAGTTCCACCGCGTAGTTCAGCCGTACGATCGCCATCCGGGTGCCGTACCGGTGTGCGAAGTGCTCGAACACCCGCTCCCGGCCCAGACACGACTGTGCGTACTCGCCGACCGGGCCCGGTGGCGTCGCCTCGTCGGCGCCGCCGCTCACCACCGGTACCAGGGGATAGACGTTGCCGGTGGAGAAGGCGACGATCCGCGAGTCGCGGAACCGTTCGGCGACCCGCCCGGGAAGGTAGGTGTTGAGGGCCCAGTTCTGGTGCTCGGCGCCGTCGGTGCCGAACTTCCGGCCGGCCAGGTACACGATGTTCGCCACGTCGGGCAGGCCGGCGAGCGCCGCGTCGTCGAGCAGGTCGGCACGGAGCAGCTCCACGCCCCCGCCGCGCAACCGCTCCACCAGCCCGGGCCCGGGATCGCGGGCCACCCCGATGATCCGGGCCTGCCGGCCGGCCCGGTCCAGGGCGCGTCGCGCCATCAGGGCCAGCCGCGCCGTCGCCCCGCCACGGCATCGCGATCGCGTTCGGCACCCGCAGCGCGGTTTCGGTGTCGTACCAGAAGACGGGGCGGCGGCCGCGATCGGTGACGAAGCGGGCGAGCTCTCCCACGTACCAGCCGAGCAGGGCTCGCTCGTCGGGCAGTCCCAGCTCGGCCAGGCGTGCCGTGACGGCCGGGTTGGCCCGCCACTGCCCGGTGGGGCACTCGTCGCCGCCGAGGTGCAGGTACTTCCCGGGGAAGAGCGCCATCACCTCATCGAGCACGTCGCGGTAGAACCCGAGCGTCGTCTCGGAGACGTCGAGCACGTGCTCGCTGATCCCCCAGTCGGTCCAGACGTCGAGCTGCCGGCCGGTGTTGCCGAGCTGCGGGTACGCCGCTATCGCCGCCTGTGAGTGGCCAGGGCTGTCGATCTCGGGCACGACGGTGACGAACCGTGTCGCGGCGTACGTCACGATCTCCCGGATGTCCTGCCGCGTGTAGTAGCCGCCGTGCCGCACCCCGTCGTACCGGCGGGGGGTCTGGCGGGCGTGTCCGACCAGGGTCTCGGCGCGCCACGCCCCGATCTCGGTCAACCGCGGGTAGCGCGGGATCTCCAGCCGCCAGCCCTGGTCGTCGGTGAGGTGCAGGTGCAGCACGTTGAGCTTGTGCAGCGCGAGCAGGTCGATGAAGCGCAGCACGAACTCCTTGGGCATGAAGTGCCGCGCCACGTCGAGCATCACGCCGCGCCAGCCGAACCGGGGGGCGTCGGCCACCTCGAGGTACGGAAGGCTGACGGTCCGGCCGGACGCGCCGTCCGGCAGCAGCTGGCGCAGCGTCTGGGCGCCGTAGAACACCCCGGCAGGCGCGCCTCCGGTGATCTCCACACCGCGCTCGTCGACGGTGAGCCGGTAGCCCTCCGGCGCCAGGCGATCGTCGAGGGCCAGGCGCACCGGGGCGTCGGACAGCACGGCGCGGGTGAACCCGGGCACCTCCGCGAGCCAGTCGGCGACCCCCTCGGCCTCGGGCACGGCCACGACCGGCACCGGCCCGGCGACATGCAGCGCACCGGAGTGCCGGCGAATCGCCGCGGGATACGGGATCAACGAGGTCATCACGCCGGCCGGTGCGCAGCGAGTACCGCCCGGAACGCGTCGAGCGCGTCGGCCAGCGGCGGCGCCTCGGGGAACCAGGCCCGTTCCCACTCCAGGGACAGCCAGGCCCGGTAGTCGAGGCGGTCCAGCTCGCTGAGGATCTGGCCCAGCGGGACCGCGCCGTGCCCCGGCAGCACCGGAGCCAGGTCGTCGGTCGCCCGGACGTCCTTGAGCTGTACGTGTCGCAGCCACGGCGCCAGCGCGTCGGCCGCCTCGCGGGCGCTCTCCCCCACCCGCCACGGGTTCACCGCGTCCCACAGGGCGGCCACCGCCGGCGAGTCGACCTCGGCGAGCACCGCCGCGACGGCGCGTGCCGAGCAGAACACGTCGTGGGTCTCCAGCAGGATCGTCACCGGCCCGCCCTCGATCCTCCGGGCCACCTCGCCGAGCCGCTGCACCGCCACCGGATGCGGGTCGGCCTGGCCGTCCCGGCCGCCGAAGACCCGCACGTAGCGGGCGCCCAGGTGCTCGGCGATCTCGACGTGGTGCAGCAGGTCGGTGACCGGGTCACCGTCCGGTGCTGCGATACGCACGTACGAGGCGACGCAGATCGGCTCGACACCCGCGTCGGCGAACCGCTTCCCGGTCTCGCGCAGCGTGCCGGCCGGGGTGTCGGGCGCGACCGGCTCACCCTCGGCGCAGCGAAGCTCCACGCCGTGGCAGCCGGTACGCCGGGCCAGCTCCAGCACCGATTCGACCGGCTCCGTCGAGCAGCCGAGGGTGCTGAACGCGAGTCGGCCCGCTGCCCACGCCGGTACCGTGTCGACGCCGCTCACGCCGCCACCTCGCTCCGCTCCGCGGCGGCGCGAGGCGCCACGCTGCCGAGCCGAATGGTTCGCTCGTTCCGCTCGCTCACGCCGCCACCTCCATGGTCAGACCGGGGATCCGGACGGTGTCGGCACGCTCGGCCGACTCGTACAGCGCGAGCGCGGTGGCCACGACCGACTGCCCGTACGCGGCGTCGACCGCCGGCACCCGCCCGTCGCGGCAGCTCGCGACGAAGTCCGCCAACTGCTCCCGGAACGCCGCCACGATGTCGTCCTGCTCGGGCGTGACCACCTGCACCGCGTCGTCCCCCTGGTACGTCCACAGCCCGTCGCGCCGGGACAACCGCAGCGCGCCGTGCTCGCACACCACCTCGGTCTCGTCGTGGAACGGCAGGCCGGTCCCGGTGACCGAGAGCATGACCCGTACCCCGTTCGCCAGTTCCAGCAGGCCGACCGACTCGGTTTCGACCTCGACGCCCGGCTGGTGCCAGACGTACCCGTGCACGCTGACGGCGGGCGCGTCGCCGAGCCAGTGAGCCTTGTCGATACTGTGTGTGCCGACGTTCATCACGATGCCGCCGCCGGCGAGCGTCGGGTCGAAGAACCAGTCCGGCCGGGAACCCCGCTCGTACCGCGCGGTGCGCCGCTCGGTGATCACCACGGGCCGGCCGAGGCTTCCCGACCGCAGGGTCCGCCACGCCTCGCGGACCGTCGGCAGGAAGTGCAGCACGTGGCCCACGGCAAGGCGTACCCCGTGGGTCGCGCAGGCGTCGATCATCCGCTGGGTGTCCTCGACGCTGGTGGCCATCGGCTTCTCCACCAGGACGTGCAGTCCGGCCGCGGCGGCGTCCACGGTGATCGGTGCGTGCAGCGTGTGCGGCGCGGTGATCAGCACTCCGTCCAGCTCGCCGGCGGCGAACATCACGGCGTGGTCGGCATACGCGCGGGCGCCGAACCGGGCCGCGAGCTGCTCGGCGGCCGGCAGCCGTACGTCGCAGACCGCGGCGACCTCGACCTCGGGCAGGCCGGCGGCCGCGTCGAGGTGCAGGGCGGCGACGCTGCCCGCCCCGATCACGCCGACGCGGAATGGTCGATTCCCCCATGTTTCGGTCACTGCACGTTCCTTTCGATCAGGACAGGTGTGTCGGTAGGGCGAGGGTGGTCAGGGGCGCTCGGGGGCGGCCCCTCCCCACGCTCGTGGCGGCGGGGCGGCAGGCGAACGCTGATCAGCCCTTGAGACCGCTGGCCATCGCGCCGCGAACGAAGTAGCGCTGGGCGAGCAGGAACAACAGCAGCATGGGCAGGAGCGACATCAGCGCGGCGGCGGTGACGAGCTGGTCGTTGCCCATGAACTGCCCCTGCAGGCTCATCACCCCGATGGGCAGGGTGTAGTTCTCCGGCGAGGTGAGGTAGATCGTGGGCTCGAGCACGGCGCCCCAGGACGCCATGAAGGTGAAGACGCCGAGTGTCGCCAGTGCCGGCTTGGCGAGCGGCATGTGGACCCGCCAGAACACCTGCCACGGGTTGGCTCCGTCGAGCGCCGCCGCCTCCTCGAAGTCGCGGGGGATCGCGAGGAACGTCTGGCGCATCAGGAAGATCCCAAACGGCGTCGCCAGCCAGTACGGCACCACCAGCGGCAGCATGGTGTCGAGCCAACCGAGGTGCTTGTACAGGATGAAGTTGGGGATGATCGTCACGACGGTGGGCAGCATCAGGGTGCCGAGTGCCGCGGCGAGCAGCACATCCTTGCCCGGCAGTTTCATCCGGGCCAGCGCGTGGCCCACCATCGCGCTGGTGACCACGTTGCCGACCACGGAAAGGCTCGCGATGAGGAGGCTGTTCCAGGCGTACAGGCCGAAGGGGGCGCGTTCCCACACCTGCGTGTAGTTGGACCACTCCGGCGGGTCCGGGATCCAGATCGGCGGCACCGCGACGTACTGCGCGAAGCTCTTCAGCGAGTTGGCCACGGAGGCGACGAACGGAACGACCATGATCGCCGCACCGAGGCCGACGAACAGGTACGCGGCCGGATGTCCACGTCGATCTTGGCGGCGCCGGACCCGGCCGCGCTGACCGGTCTCAGGCATAGTGCACCCACTTCTTCTGCAGGCGGAGCTGGACCAGCGTCAGGAGGAAGATCAGCGCGAACAGCACCCACGCGACTGCCGACGCGTAGCCCATGTTGAAGAACTCGAAGCCCTGCTGGTACATGAAGAGCACCGTCATCTCGCTCGCCCCGTTCGGCTGGCCGGCCGGTTGGCCCCGCATCAGTCCGGTCATCACGTAGACCTGCTCGAAGGCCTGCAGGGTGGTGATCGTCGAGAGGACCAGGACGAGGAACGTCGTCCCCGATATCCCGGGGAGGGTCACGCGGCGGAACCGTTGCCAGGCCGATGCGCCGTCGATCTTGGCGGCCTCGTACAGCTCCTCCGGGATGTTCTGCAGCCCGGCGAGGAAGAGCACCATCATGTAGCCGACGCCCTTCCAGACCGCGACCAGCGCGAGCGTCGGGATGACGAGCACCGGACTCTGCAGCCAGGTCGCCTGGGGCAGGCCGAGCCACCCCAGTACGGTGTTGGCCATCCCGAACTGCGGGTTGAAGACCGCGTCGGCGACGTACGCCACGACGACCCACGACGAGATGACCGGCACGAAGTACGCACTGCGCAGTAGCGAGATCCATCGCAGGCGTTGGTTCAGCGCGACCGCGAGCAGCAGCGCGAGGATCGTCTGGGTGGGTACGAACAGCACCGCGAAGTAGGCGGTGTTGAGCAGGCTCCGCCAGAACGCCTCGTCACCGAGCAGGCGGCGGAAGTTGTCCAGCCCGACCCACCTCGGTGCGGAGAGCGTGTCGTAGTCGGTGAGGCTGAAGTAGAGCAGGGCGAGTACGGGCCACGCGGTCAGCACCACCAGGTGTGCCAGGTACGGGAAGGCGAACACGGTCGCCCACGCCCGCTGACCGAAGCCCGGCCGTTCATCCCCGGTTCTCCTCCCGTCCCGGGGGGAGGGGCGACGCCCCTGTTCCACCCGGTCCTCGATGGTCGTCACAGCGCCACCTCCTCCCTCCGTCTGGCGGGGCTGACTCATTTCTTCGCGTAGAAGCGGTCGATGATCTGTTGCGCCTCCCGTTGCGCCTCGGTCAGCGCGTCACCGACGGGCCTCTCCTTGGCGAGCGCCCGGTCGACCTGGTTCGCCACGGCCGTGGTGTACTCGGTCCACACCGGGTTGAGGCCGAGGTCGTCGGCGTCGGCGAGGGCGTCGAGGAACGCCTGCCGGTCGGCCGGCGGGGTACCCGGCTTCAGGAACACGTCGGACGCGGCCACCTTCTTGTTGATCGGGATCGCCTCGCCGATCCCGGCCCAGGTGGTCTGTGGTTTCTCGGAGGCAAAGTACGTGATCCACTTCCAGGCGGCCTCGGCCTTCCGCTGGTTCGCGGCCTTGTTGATCACCCAGGAGTTCGCGATCGCCACGTGGCCGCGGCCCGCCGGGCCCTTCGGCATCGGTGCCACGCCGAGGTCGATCTTCGCCGCGTTCGCCGGGATGGTGCGGGCGTAGATGCCGAACTGCATCGCCACCCGGTTGCTGGCGAACATCGTGTGCGGGCTGCCCAGCGCCTTGGTCGTGACCACGTCGGGGCCGGCCTTCTCGGTGTACATCGCGTTCAGCATCCAGTCCAGCGCCGCGCGGCTCTGCGGGCTGTCGACGACGACCTTCCGCCCCCCGTCGGCGACGACGTCCCCACCGAACGCCTTGACCATCGGCCACCAGCTCTCGGTGAAGCCGGGCGAGTAGACGCGCATCCCCCACACGTCGGGCTTGCCGTCACCGTTGGTGTCCCGGGTCAGCTTCTTCGCGGCCGCGGTGAGGTCGTCGTACGTCCAGTCTCCGGTCGGCTCGGCGACGCCCGCGTCGGCGAACATCTTCTTGTTGTAGAAGAGCACCGGGGTCTGCGCGCCCTGCGGAAAGCCGTAGATGTGGCCGTCGGAGTCGCGGTTGAGGTCCACGCCGTAGTAGTCGTCGGTGTTGACGGTCTTCACGAAGTCGCTGAGGTCACGCAGGCTGTTGCGGCCGGCGTACTCCTGCACCAGCACCCCGTCGGAGAGCCACACGTCAGGCCCCTTGCCGCCGGCGAGTTGGGTGCGCAGCCGCTTGAAGAAGTCCGTGTACGGCGCCGATTCCAGCTCCAGCTTGACGCCGGAGTTCGCCTTCATGAACTCGTCGGCGAGCGAGCGCATCGTCTTGTCGGCCGGGCCGCCCGCTTCCGCGTAGTAGCCCAGCCTGATGGTCACCCGGCCGCCGCTCTCCTCGTCGCTCGCGCCGCAGCCGATCATTGTCGCGGCGAGCGCCGCGACGCCTGCCAGGGCGACGAGACGCCGGCCTGGCGAGAAGCGTTGCATCCTCATCGTGGATCTCCTTGTGTTGGTCGCCCGGCGGGCAGCGGTCTCGGGTCACCGCCTCGACGGTGCGCCTGGCCCTCGGCCGGTCACGGACTACCGGTCGCGGGCGGCGCCGCACGAGGCCCGGATCGCCAGGCGTGGTTGCAGTTGGGTCTGGTGCACGGGGGCCGAGGCGCCCTGCTCGATGCGTCGCAGCAGGACCTCGGCCGCGAGCCTGCCCACCTCGGTCTTCGGAGGGGAGATAGCGGTGAGCGGCACCTCGCCGAGGTCGGCGACCTCGTCGTCGTAGGCGATCACCGCCATCCGGTCCGGCACGGTCAGCCCGAGCCGGCGCGCGTGGGGCAGCAGTCCCGCGGCGTCCCGGTCGCCGAGGCAGAACACCGCGGTGATCTCGTTGTCCCTGCAGATCTGTGCGTACGCCGCGAGCTGGTCGGACGTCCATTCCTCACGTCGGACCGCGGCCGCCGGGAGACGAGGCAGGCCGAAGTCTGCGACCGCGCGGTCGAAGCCCTCCGCCACCATGTCGGCCGTCGCGGTCCGGATCCGGCCGAGGTGGCCGATCCGCTTGTGCCCGAGCTCGACGAAGTGCCGTACCGCGGCGTAGCCCCCGCCGAGATGGTTGGTGCAGACGTACGGCGTCGCGTCGTCCGGCGCGGGAGCCGGCGGCCGCCGTTCCACGAGCACGTACGGGACCGGTAGCCGGTGCAGTTGGTCGACGTACTGCTGGGGTTTCTCGATCAGGTGCAGGTTGGGCACGAGCAGCAGGCCGTCGACGTCT
Organism: Micromonospora sp. NPDC052213; assembly: GCF_040679695.1. NCBI lineage: Bacteria > Bacillati > Actinomycetota > Actinomycetes > Micromonosporales > Micromonosporaceae > Micromonospora > Micromonospora sp. NPDC052213. The sequence goes on along the minus strand of NZ_JBFAVI010000007.1, from coordinate 73,480 downwards.
GCGGCGAGCAGTTGGTTGATCTGCTGCGCCTCCAGATCCGGGTCGTACTCGGAGCTGGAAAGGATGATCCGGACGCCGGCGGTGGTCATCACCCGCTCGATGCCCTCGATCACCCGTGGATAGAAGTACGAGGTGGACGGTACGAGCACCCCGACGAAGCGGGCGCTACGCCCGACCTGCGCCGGTATCGCCACCACGTAGGTGCCGGAGCCCTGGCGACGACGTACCAGCCCCTCGTCCACCAGCAGGTTGATCGCGCGGCGGACCGTGTTGATCCCCACCTCGTGAGTGTGGGCGAACTCCTGCTCGGTGGGCAGGCGTGCGTCGACCGACCACCGACCTTCGGCGATCTGTTGCCGAAGGTGGGCCGCCAGGGCTCGGAATTTCGTCCCGTGAGGGAATGAATCCAAACCATCAATGCCGGTCATGGCTGAGGATTCTTGAGCAGCAGACACACCTCCGTCAATCCCTCCCGGCAAGAATTTTCCCTGCTTTACGCGGCTCGCCGGGCAGGTATGCTCCGGATTGCCATCGACTAAAGGGAATGAATTCATTCCCAAATAGATGCCACGGAAGGTGGGTACGGCATGCCGACTCCTGGGCCCGAGCGCACCGGGGCACTGAACGGTCTCGTCGTGGAGCGGGTGGAGACCTTCGTGGTCGAACTCCCGACGATCCGTTCGTTCGAGATCGCCGGAGGGACCGTCGCGACCGTCGGGCAGCCCAGCCGGCGGGTGCTGGTGAAGGTGACCGCGGGCGGAGTCGTCGGCTGGGGCGAAGCCACCCCGACCCCGTCCTGGACCTACGAAACCACCGAGAGCATCGTCACCACCATCGATCGCTACCTCGCCCCCGCGGTCCTCGGCGCACCGGCGTGGAACCTCGACGCGATCACGGCAACCTTCGACCGGGTCATCAACCGCGGCTTCACGATCGGTGCGCCGATCGCGAAGTCCGCGATCGACATCGCGCTGCACGACCTCGCCGGACGGGCGATCGGCGTCCCACTCGGAGTGCTCTGGGGACAACGTCGCGTCGGGCGGATCCCACTCGGCTGGATCATCTCCGCCAAGACCCCCGAGGCGGTCGCCGACAGCGTCACGGAGGGCCACGCCCTCGGGTACACGGCCTTCAAAGTCAAGATCGGGCTGGCCGAGATCGACCAGGACCTCGCGTTCGTCGAGGCGGTACGGCGAGCGGCGCCGAAGGCGGCGATCTGGGTGGACGCCAACCAGGCGTACCAGGTCGACCAGGCACTACAGGTGGCCCGCCGGCTCGCCGAACTCGACGTCGCCGCGTTCGAGCAGCCGCTGCCGGCCAACCAGATCGCCGGGCTGCAACGGCTGCGGGACCACTCCCCCGTGCCGGTCGCGCTCGACGAGAGCCTGCGCCACCCCAGCGACCTCGCCACCTTCGTACGCCTGAACGCGGTCGATGTCGCGATCGCCAAGGTGCAGCGCAGCGGCGGCCTCACCCTGTCCCGGCGGATGTGCGCCCTCGCCGAGGACAGCGGGGTACGCCTGATGGGCTCCGGCCTCACCGACTCCGACCTCGGCTTCGCCGCCTCGCTACACCTGTTCTCGGCGTTCGGCATCGACACGCCCGTCGACCTCAACGGCCGGCAGTTCATCGAGTCCGCCTACGTCGGCGGGCACACGGTCGAGGTACGCGACGGGGAGGCGGCAGTACCCACCGGCCCCGGCCTGGGCGTCGACGTGGACGAAGCCGCGGTACGAGCCCTGGCCGTCGACGTGCTCCGCGCCGATCCGCCGGTCAGGATCCCACCGAAGTCGGGCAGGTGATGTCGAGTAGGTCCAGGCCGGGTCCGACGACTTGGGGTGCCGGTGCCCGCCGGCCACAGCGCCCACCTCGGGATAGAACTCGCCCACCCTGCCATGCCCGCCGGGACGCACGTCGACCAGCAGACAACCGCCGTCGCCCGCCGTCGCGAACGGCACGAAAGCCTGGTGCCACCAGTCATCGTCCGATGGTCCGCCTGCCAGGACGGAACAGGTCGCCTCCCAGTCGCCCCGGATCTCGTCGAGTGGCAGCGGTCGGTAGAACGGTGGCAGATCAAAGCCGTCAAGGGCCGCGACTCCGTCATGCCGCCGCAGCGACGCCACCAGATCAGCCGGGAAGGCGACCGACATCCGTGCCTGTAGCGCGGCGATCCGCTCCGGTAACGCGGGCGGCCGCAGCGAAGCCCGCGTGCGGGGCGCGTGCGTCGCTAGCCATTTCTCGATGCGTTTCCAGGCAGCGTTGACCCGGGCGGTGGTCGCCGCGTCGGGCTCGGCGGCGACCACGGTCCCGGCATTTTGCGGGCAGACCTGGGCGGCCGAAGGCCGGGACGGCACGTCCGCACGGCCCGTGCTGGGAACAACGCGCTCGGACGGCACCGGCACTCACGTCCCGAGGACACGCCCAACATCATTTAGTTAGGAGCTCATATTTGGGCTGACCAGTCCTGTTTGGTACGCGATGACAACCAGTTGCGCACGGTCGCGCGCACCCAGTTTCGCCATCGCGTGGCTGACATGGGTGCGCGCCGTGGCTGGGCTGAGAAACAACTCGGTACCGATCTCGTTGTTGCTCAGGCCCCGCCCCACCAGGGCTAGCACGTCACGCTCGCGCTGGGTCAGCACCGCGAGCCGGTCCTCCGCAACCTGGGTGGCAGCTCGTTGCGCGGTGAACTGGCCGATAAGGCGTCGGGTGATCCGCGGCGCGAGCAGCGCGTCTCCGGCGGCGACCACCCGGATGGCATGCAGGAGTTCCGCCGGTCCGGCGTCTTTGAGCAGGAAACCGCTGGCACCGGCTTGTAATGCCTCGAAGACGTACTCGTCGGTGTCGTAGGTGGTGAGGATGAGGACTCGGACCTGCTCCAACCCCTGCATCTCGGCGATCTGGGCGGTGGCTTGGATCCCGTCCAGCTTTGGCATTCGGATGTCCATGAGGACGACGTCGGGGCGGGTCGCGCGGGCCCGCTCGACGGCTTCGGTGCCGTTGGTGGCTTCTCCCACGACCGTGATGTCGTCCTCGAGGTCGAGCAGGACCTTGAACCCGGATCGTACGAGACCCTCGTCGTCGGCGAGCAGCACCTTGATGGGAGCGTTGGTCGACGGTGACTCGGCCGCGGCGTTCATGGGCGCGACCCTGTCGGCACGAGGGGCAGCCGGGCCGTCACTTCGAACCCTCCGGTCGGGGTCGGTTTGGCGTCGAGGTCTCCGCCCAGCAGTTGACAGCGCTCGCGCATTCCGAGGATCCCGTGGCCGGGCCTGGCCGAACTGCCGTTACTGGGCCGATGCTGGGCCGGAGGGTGAGGATCCGTGGGGGCGTCACCTGGGGCGGCACAGCGTCCCTCGTCCGTCACGCGGATCTCCAAGACGTCGATCCCTTGGCTTAGCGCTACCGTCACCCGCGTCGGGCCGACGTGACGAATCACGTTGGTGATCGACTCCTGAAGGATTCGGTAGACGGCAATGCCCACCGCGCTCGGCAGCGGTGCCGCGGGCAAGGACTGCTCGAGTTTGATGTCGAGTCCGGCGTCGCGTGCCTTGGCGGTGAGTTCGTCGATCTGCTCAAGCCCGGGATACGGCACGCGTCCGTTGTTGTCGTCACGGAGCACCCCGAGGATGGTTCGCATCTCTCGCAGCGCCCGGGAGCTGGTCTGCTCGATGGTTTGCAGCGCCTCGCGTGCCACTTCCGGCCTCTTGTCCAGCACGTGCGCGGTGACCCCGGACTGGACGTTGATGATTGCTATGGCGTGCGCAACGGTGTCGTGGACCTCGCGCGCGATCCGGAGCCGTTCTGCGTCGACCCGCGCTCGCGCTTCCTCCTCGCGAGTCCGTTCGGCCAGTTCAGCACGCACCTGAGCGTCGGCTGCGATGACCCGCCGAGATCGGACGGACTCACCGAGGGCTGCGCTCATGACCGACGCACCGATCCGGAAGAACACCCAGCCGATGGCGGCGCGTGGCTCGATGTCGGCCGCGGCGACCAGCCACCCGACGGCGAGCACCGCAATACCCACACCGGCGACCACCAATGACCGACGCCCGTCACCGTAGGCGGTGAGGGTGTACAGGGCGACGAAGAGCCCGAGCCAGCCGTAACCGTCCGGGAACTCGAAGACGTAATACACCAAGCTGGCGAGCGCGGCGGTGACGAACACCGGAACCGGCCACAAGCGGCGGACCGACACGACCAGGCCACCTACCACCAGCAGTGCGAGTCCGAGGTATCCGAATTCGGCGAGCGACCGCTGTTCTGTCCCCCTGGCGGCGGCGAGAACGACCGTGCCCTGCACCTGCATCACGGTGATGAAGAGCGCGAGCACCACGTCCTGCGCCAGCACAGGCAGGCGAAACGGCATCGCGCGATGTTCCATGCCGCGATCCTACGGTTCTCATGGCGAGAAACGTTCCGCGCAGACGCGCGACCTACTACGCCGACCGGAGTAGCGAGACAGTAGCCGTCTACGCCCAATTGCGTAGACGGAGCCGTCCGCTGTCGGATGCCGGGCCCGCCGCACCGGCGCGACGATCTCGGCCATGAACGATCACCGTCACCGACCTCGAGGAGCGCGCCGTGCGTAGAGCCTTCGCCGGCCTGGCTGCCCTGCTGATGCTGGCCGTTGTCGCACAGTTCTTCCTGGCTGCCAGCGGCGCCTTCGACACGGCACCCAACGATGAGTCCTTCCAGCCGCACCGCGCGTTGGGCGGCGGAATCGTCCTGATCGCGGTCCTGGTGACCGTCGTCGCCGCGATCGCCCGGATGCCCGGGCGGGTTATCGGGATGAGCGGCCTGGTCGCCGGGCTCGCGGTCGTCCAGTTCGTGATCAAGGGGATCGCCGCGGCGTTCGACGGCACCGGCGGCAACACGACCGCCGGCGAGCTGGTCTTCGGTCTGCACGCGATCAACGGTCTCGCCATCCTGGCGGTGACCGGGATGATCGGCCGCCAGGCGAGGCAGCTGTCCAGGCCGGCCGCAGCGACGCCGCAGGCGCCATGACCACCGGGCTGTGGATCGTCCTGGACCACCTCGTCGCGCTGCTGAACATCGCCACGTGGTTCGCGGCCGGCGTCACCCTGGCGCTCCGGCGCACCCGGCTGGCACTCGCCGGCCTCGTCGCGGCGGTGCTCGTGACGCTGGTCCGGGTGGTCTCGGTGGCGATGCTGGCCGGCCGGGGCTGGTGGTTCGTACAGGAAAAGGTGCTGCTCGGGCTCCCGATGCTGGGGGCCGCCGGGGCTGCCGCCGTGCTGCTCGCCGGCCCACGACTGCTCGCGGCGAGGCGGGGGCGAGGCGACGGTAGGTCGGCAGGCGCCGTGGTCTCGATGCTGACCGCGGGCTATGCGGCACTGGCCGGTCTTGTGGTGACCTTCCTGGTCGGGTACCCGCTCACCCTGAGCACGGCCTTGATCACGATCTCGCTGGTGTGCGCCGGCGCGTTGCTGACCGCGCGAGCGGTCACGGCTCCCGGTCGAAACACCGCTGATGAAGACCTCGCACAGGCGCCGAAGGCCCGACGCGCCATCTCGCGCCGCCGGCTCATCGCCTGGACCGGTGGCGCGTTCGTGGTGACCGCGACCGGCGCCGGCAGCGGGCTGTCGTTCCTCCCCGCCGCCGAATCGGTGACCTTGGGAGGGGGCCGCGGGCGCTCCTCCCGCGCGGCCCTGTCGGTGGCGGACCTGCGGGGCGCCCGCTCACCAGCACCGGGTGGCGCCGTGCGGCGGCACGTGCTGACCGCGAAGGAGGCCACCGTACGGCTACCGTCCGGACGAGAGATCGACGCGTGGACCTACAACGGCGAGGTCCCGGGCCCGGCGATCACGGCAACCCAGGGTGACCTGATCGAAGTGCGGCTGCGCAACGCCGACATCTCCGACGGCGTGACCCTGCACTGGCACGGCTACGACGTGCCGTGCGGGGAGGACGGCGCGCCGGGTGTCACCCAGATGACCGTGCGGCCCGGTGAGGACTTCGTCTACCGATTCCGCGCCGACCAGGTGGGCACCTACTGGTACCACACCCATCACGCGTCCCACCTCGGCGTACACAAGGGGCTGTACGGAACCCTCGTCGTCGGACCGCGCGACGCACGGCGAGCCGACGAGCACTCCGCGGCGGAGCATCTGGACCTGACCCTGCCCGTGCACACCTTCAACGGCACCGTCACGATCGCCGGCAGGGACGGCCAAACCGCACACCCCACACCACCCGGCACGCCCACGCGGCTACGACTGATCAACACCGACTCGGATCCACACCGGATCGTCCTCGCCGGAACCCCGTTCCGGGTGACGGCCGTCGACGGCCGGGACCTCAACCAGCCCGGCGAGGTCAGCAATGTCGGGCTGCACCTGCCCGCGGGCGGGCGTTACGACCTTGTGTTCCTCATGCCGGACACGCCCGTGGCACTCGTTGTCGACGACGACCGTGATGGTGGACTGCGCCTACGCCCGCATGGTGATGCCCCCGGTGACGCACACATCGAGGACACGTCTAACTTGCCGGAGCTCGACCTGCTGCGGTACGGAGCTCCGGCCGCCGTACCCTTCGACATCCGCGACGCCGATCGGCACTTCACCATGGTCCTCGACCGAGGAGTGGCCCTGGTCGACGGCCAACCGACGTATGCGCACACCGTGAACGGCCGAGGCCACCCCTCCATCCCCGACCAGTTGGTCGTCGACGGCGACCTCGTCCGGTTCACCGTCGTCAACCGAAGCCTGGAAACGCACCCCTGGCACCTGCACGGCCATCCCGTGCTGATCCTGTCCAGGGACGGGACGCCGTCGACGGGCAGTCCGCTGTGGGTGGACACCTTCGACGTCCGGCCAGGCGAGACCTGGGAGGTCGCCTTCCGCGCCACGAATCCCGGAATCTGGATGAACCATTGCCACAACCTGCCCCACGCGCATCAGGGCATGATGCTGCGACTCCACTACGACGGCGTCACCACGCCATTCGCCGGCGCGCATGGCGGAAGCGCGGGCCATGCCCACTGATCTGGCCCGGCCCGCCCGACAGTCCGCTGGGTGCGCGGACGATCTCACGTCGAACCTCCCTGCCCTGGTCCACCGGCACCCCTGGGCCATCATCGACGCCGAGCTGCATCGGCTGGCCGGTCGAGCCCCGTCCCTCTCCCCCGCCGACCTGGCCCTCATCAACGGCGTGCTGGAAGACCTCGCCGCGTCGGCGGTCCTCGTCCCCCGAGAAGCGCAAACACGAGGCAAGGCGCCACTGCTGACGCGCATTCTTCGTCGTGGCGCCGCAATGGACATCGATGAGTTCGGAACGGAAATTGACGGTTCGCGGCGAACGGTGGGGAAGACACCGGTCGCACGATCGAGCGCAACGCTCGACCACTTGAGGAGAAGATGATGACATCCGAGGCTCCCCGTACGGACGGAGCTCTGGCGGGACTGGCCCGGTTCTGTTACCGGCGCCGTCGCCTGGTCCTCGTGACCTGGATCGTGGGCGTGATCGCCGTGGCGATCGTCGGCTTCGGGTATGGCGCCGCCCCTGACAACAACTTCACCGGCGGAGACTCCGAATCCGCCAAGGCGCAGGCTCTGATCGAGAAGCACTTCCCCGAGCAGCAAGGGGACAGGCTGACCCTCGCGATCAAGGCAGGGAAGGGAATCGACGACCCCGCCGCCCGCCAGAAGATCGAGAAGGTCATCGCCGATCTGGACGCCTCACCCATCACCGGACCGGTGACCTCCCCTTACCAGGGCGAGAACCTGGTGACGGAGGACCGTCGTATCGCCCGTACGACCATCCCGCTGAGCGACAAGGACGTGACCAAGACCGAGGTCAAGCCCTTGGTGGACATGGTCAAGGACGCCTCCGACAACAGCGTCATGCTCGGGCTCGGCGGGTACATGGCGGAAAAGGCCGAGACACCTCCGCAGGGTCCGGCCGAGAGCGTGGGCATCCTGGCGGCAGCAGTGATCTTGTTCATCGCCTTCGGTTCACTGGTGGCAATGGGCTTGCCGATCGTGACCGCCCTCCTGGCAATTGTGAGCGGCCTCGCGCTGACAAAGGTGATAGGGCACCTGGTCCCCGCACCGGATTTCACTCTGGCCTTCGGCGCGATGATCGGGCTTGGCGTCGGCATCGACTACGCGCTGTTCATCGTGACCCGCTACAAGGACAGCCTCCGGGACGGCGACGAGCCCGAGCGCGCCACGGTCAAGGCCGTCACCACCGCCGGTCGCGCCGTGCTGTTCGCCGGGACGACCGTCGTGATCGCGTTGCTCGGCCTGGTCGTCATGGGACAGCGGCTGATGACCGGGGTGGCCGTCGCCACGTCGGTGATCGTGCTGGTGACGATGATCGCCGCGGTGACGCTGCTACCCGCGTTCCTGGGCTTCACCGGATACAGGATCAACTCGCTGCGCCTGCCTCGTCGCGCGTCCCGCCGGGCCCAGCCCGTCGGTGCCGATTCCCAGGAGCGCCGTACGCTCGCCGAGCGTTGGGCCGGCGTGGTGCAGCGCAGGCCACTGGTCGCCGCACTCCTCGCCGGCGTGAGCCTGCTGGTGCTGGCTGCCCCGACGCTGTCGATGCGGCTGAGCCAGCCCGATGCCAGCGTCCAGCCCCGCGACCGGAGCAGCTACATCTCGTACGAGATCCTCTCCGAGGGCTTCGGTCCCGGCTACGGAGCACCCCTGATCTTCGCCACCCAGGTCGACTCCAAGGACGCCGACCTGCGTCCCGTGGTCGCGGCGGTCAGCAAGGCCGAGGGCATCGCCTACGCCACGCCACCTCGAGTCAGCAACGACGGGCAGGCCGTCACCTTCACTGCCTTCCCCACGACCGGGTACCAGGAGGAGGCAACCGCAGACCTGGTGCACGAGCTCCGCGACAACGTGCTGCCCACCGCACCCGGCGGCCAACGGGTCCACGTCGGCGGACCGAACGCCAGCACCATCGACCTCGCCGAGGAGTCCGGCTCGCGCCTGCCCCTGATGATCGCGGTCGTCATCGCGATCTCCATGGTGCTGCTGATCGCGCTGGTCCGGTCGGTCACGATCGCCCTGCAGGCCGCCGTGATGAACCTGCTGTCGATCGGCGCCGCCTACGGCGTGATCGTCGCGGTCGTACAGTGGGGATGGCTCGGCCCGGCCCTCGGGTTCCCCACCGCCATGCCGGTCACGACCTGGGTCCCGATGATGATGTTCCCGGTCCTCTTCGGCCTGTCCATGGACTACCAGGTCTTCCTCTCCTCACGGGTCCGTGAGGAGTACGAGCGAACCGGCGACACCCGTACCGCCGTCGCCCAAGGGCTGGCGCGGACCGCCAAGGTCATCACGGCCGCGGCCGCCATCATGATCGCCGTCTTCACCACCTCCCTGCTCGGACCCGACATCGCGGTCAAGCAGGGGGGTCTCGGCATGGCCGTCGCCGTGCTCATCGACGCCACCATCGTCCGGCTGATCCTCGTCCCCGCGGTGATGGAACTGTGCGGCAAGGCCAACTGGTGGATGCCCGGACGCCGGACACCGAAGACGGCCTCGGCTTCACCGGCCAGGGTCGGGGAAGAGGCCAGAGTCTGACCCCTTGCTCAGGTCGAGTGCGGGGAGAACCCTCGGACGGGGTTACCCGCACTCGACCTGCTGCCCGCCACGAGGCGCCCGGGACGTTCTTCGGGGGTCGGCTCAGCAGGCGACGGGTCTGGAAACAGGCAACGCACCGACGAGGTGCTGCTCGACGTCGAGGACGTAGCAATGGGCCGCATCAGCGTCATGCGAAGGAACGCCCACGACGATGGAGGTCGTTACCGCCTCGACCTGCTCGCACCCTCCCACCAGGTCACTCGGACGGCGCTTGACGTCCGTTGGCGCCGTCGAGCACTCCGCGTGGAAGGAGGTCACCCTACTGGCTTGCTGCCCTGAGCAGCGACTCTGGGCCGGCTCAGGAGGCTGTCTCAGCTCACTGGGTCGTCGAGTCGCCCACATCGGGCAGCGCACCGCGCACGATGGCGCGGGCGAGGGCTCGACGAGCTGCCTGTTGATGCAGTCGACCGGCGTGGTGACCAGGACGAACAGCGTGCCGCCGTAGAGCGTGACCAGCGTCGGAATCGCCTCGGCGGGGATGGGCAGGCCGAGGGCCCCACGCCGAGTCGCTGCCGCAGATCACGCACGCGATCGACGCGGCCACCTCCGCAGGCATTCCCATCGTCGCGGTGCAGCACACGATGGGCGAGGACGCACCCGTGTTCAACCCCACCCAGCCCGGCTTCCAACTGCACGCCGAGGTCGAGAGCCGCCGCGCGGACGAGTGGAAGTCCGTCGTCAAGCAGTACAGCACCGTGTTCGCCGGCACCGACCTCATCGCCTGGCTACGCGAGCACGAGATCGACACCATCACCCTCGTCGGCTACGTGACCAACAACTGCGTGCTGGCCTCCGCCGCCGAGGCCGAGACCCACGGCCTGACCGCCGAAGTCCTCGCCGACGCCACCGGCGCAATCAACATCGCAAACGAGGCCGGCTTCGCCGACGCGAAGACAGTCCACACCACCCTGCTGACACTGCTCAACTCGAACTTCGCCGCCGTCGCCGACACCGCGACCTGGTCCGACGCCGTTGCCGCCGGCCGGCCGCTGCCCGAGTCCGACCTCGGCACTTCCGCCGTGACGGGTGCACAGCGCGCCGCGCAGGCGTAATCCCGCGCGGGCCCCACGTCGTCGCCCGCCCACGCGCCTACAAGATGTCCCGCGGGCGGCACCCACCTTGGTTGTTGTCTTTCCGGGACACCGTGGGTACACGTCACCCGTCGCTCCAGAGGGCCCGCTGGAGCGACGGCACCATGCACTCCTGGACCGGTCGCCGTATGCAGCCCAGGCTCGAACAGGGTGCCCGCGACCGATCTTCGACCAGGTGGTCGACTGCGGCGCTGGCTGACCGGCCGCGCGATCAGCCGCGAAGGCCGCGAACCCACCGAAACCCACCACGAGAGCAAGCCGGGAACTACGGGCCGACCGATCAACGCGTGGCGTCGGTTGTATCGCTCCATCGATCCTGAGGCGCCACCGGCGGGTCACGCGTCGGGGTGGACGAGCCGGTGCTCGTATGCCCAGATGACCAGGTGCACCCGGTCACGCAGGCCGAGCTTGGCCAGGATCCGACTCACGTGGATCTTCACTGTCCCCGCACTCAGGAACAGCCGGGCCGCGATCTCGGCGTTCGAGGATCCTCGCGCGACGTGGAGCAACACTTCACGCTCCCGCGGGGTGAGGGTCGCCGCCGGGTCCGGCCCGCCCGGCGCGGCGGGCAGGTGCACGCTGACGCGATCGAGCAACCGCCGGGTGGTCGAGGGCGCAATGACCGCGTCTCCGTTGTGGACTGCGCGGATGCCGGCGAGCGTCTCGTCCGCCGGAGCATCCTTGAGCAGGAAACCGCTGGCACCGGCGCGCAGCGCCGCGAAGGCGTACTCGTCCAGGTCGAACGTGGTGAGGACAATGACCTTGGGCCTCGGCCCGGGACCGGCGAGGAGTTGACGGGTTGCCGCCACGCCGTCGACGCGGGGCATCCGGACGTCCATCAGCACGATGTCGGCGGCGGTGACAGCGAGCGCCTGGAGCGCCTGCGCCCCGTCGGCAGCCTGGCCAGCCACGATCATGTCGTCCTGCGCGTCGATCATCATCGCTGCACCGGCGCGCACCAGGTCCTGGTCGTCGACGAGGAACACCCGGATGGTCATGTGGCTGCCTCGTCCGCCGGCACCGCATACGGCAGTCGGGCGGTCACCAGGAAGCCGCCGTCCGCCGGACCCGCCGAGAGCGACCCCCCTGCCGCGGCGATCCGTTCCCGCATCCCGATCAGGCCGTGGCCGGTCCCGGCCGGAGCGCCGTCCCGGTTGCCCCGGTCGCGGACCGTCACGGACAGGCCGTCCACGGCCCAACTCACGGTAACCACCGCCCGGCCGTCCGGGCCGGCGTGTTTGACGGTGTTGGTGAGCGCCTCCTGCACGGTACGGAAGATCGCCAGTTCGGCACCAGGGGTGACGGGCCGCGCGGCGCCGTGTTCGTGATGGCTGACCGGCAGGCCCGCGGCCCGTACGCGGTCAAGAAGCTGCGGCAGATCCCGCAGCCCCGGCTGGGGCTCTCGGCTCTCGCTGTCCGACTCGGCCGACCTCAGTACGCCGAGCAGCCCGCGCATGTCCGTCAGGGCGAGCCGGCCCGCGTTCTCGATGGTCGCCAGTATCTCCGCCGCCCGCTCTGGTTGGCTGCGGACCAGGAACTGTCCACCCTTCGCCTGACTCATAATGACCGAGAGTGAGTGCGCGACAACGTCGTGCATGTCCCGGCCGATCCGGTTCCGCTCCTCGATGACCGCCCGTCGGGCGCGCTCTTTCTGTTCGGCTGCGGCCTGCCGAGTCCGCTCCTCGAGCAACGCGAGGTAGGCCAGTTGGGTGCGGCGGTAAAGGCCGAGGATCCACGCCGCGACGACGACCGCGACCAACAAGCCGCATACCAGGAACGGGTTCGGTCGGAGCCCGGCCGCCGTCACGCTGGGATCGTTGACGAGGCGCAGAGCGGCCAGACCCGCAGCGACGGCCGCCACGGCCAGGCCAGCTGCGGCAAAGCGTCGACTCGCGTAAACAGCCAGGGAGTAGATGGCAAACGGGAAGACCAGCACCGAAGGCATGATCAGGAACAGTCCGCTGACGGCGGCCTGCACCGCCAACGCGACACACACGACACCGAATGCGGCCCGCGGCGCTGCCCGCCGGGCCAGCAGCGCCGTGTGCGCGCCCAGCACTCCCAACCCGAGCGGTACGGCCGGGCCGACCGGCAGCGACACGAACGCCATGACCAGCGACAAGGCCGCAACCGGGAAGCCGACCAGCACCGACAACAGCGGAGCACCTCGCCCCGTCCAGCGCGCCATGGCCCCCAGCCTAGGCAGCCGTCGGCAGGGGGGCGGACGGCGCGGGTGCCGGCTGGGCGCGCCACTGGTATTGGAGCGTGGCAGCGCCGAAAGCGAGACCGAGCAGCAGCCAGGATCCGTACACGAAGGCCACGATCCACCCGCCGCCGGTGAAACGTACCGGGCCGTTGACCACGCCCATCGCCTGCGCCAGGGTGCCGAGCCCGGCCAGTGCCCCCATGCTGAGCAGCACACCGGTCGCGGTCCAGCCGGCGACAAGTAGCATCCAGCGCGGCAGGAACCGACCCCACGGCTGCACCAACGCGAGGGCGATCCCGCCGGCTACCCCGAAGACGACCAACTCCATGACGGGGAAGCCCTCGAGAGAGGCCGGGCCGACCGCCCGCCGCGCCAACTCGCCACCCATCGCCCAGTAGACCTTCAGGGCCGGGTACGGCAGGACCAGTGCGGCTGCCGCATAGCCGGGCCAGACCTTCGGGGCGCGGCATGCACCGGTGGCCCTGGCATGGCGGAGGGCAGCTGCGGCCAGCAGCGCCCCGGCCGCAAGCGCCGCGGCGCGAGCCATGAACCCCGGCCAGTCGACGACCGGTGGCAGTCCTGGCACACCGAGTACTGCCAGCGCCCGCAGCGCGTCGAAGACAATGCCGCCGGCCGACCAGATCAGCAGGACGAGCGCCGACCACGCGGTGGCCAGCACCGCCAGGCGTGGTACCCGGACCGAACCGGGCCGCCGCCGCATGGCCAGCACGGCACCGACGCCGAACAGGGCGCCGACCGCAGGAACCCACCAGGGCGCGAATCCCTTCGTGTAGCCGTCAGCTGCCGGCAGGGCGGCCCGAGTGAGTGCGATCGCCAGCGCGGCGACGCAGGCAAGGCCAGCAGCGTCAGGCAGGCGGGGGCGGGCGTACGTGGGCATGGCGTCTCCGTCGGGTCGTCGAAACGGTCGGCTCCGACGATCGCCCACCAGTGGGCGAGTCGACATCTACCGCGGGGCCATGACATGTATGCCGCTGGTGATACGGCAGGTCCCCGCTCGTCCACGCCCCGCCCGGCTCAGCGAGTTTCCTCGGGCAGGTTCGCCCGCACCCACCGGCGCAACGACGCCACCGACGCATCGAGGCCGCGCTCGTCGCGCAGGCTGCATGCCTTGAGGGAGTGGGCGTCTAGGGCGCGTCCTGCCGATCTTGTAGGGGTGATCGTTGACGATGTGCCGGTGGTGCGTCGCGGCGAGTTGACCGATGAGGCGTGGGCGGTGATCGCGTCGCTGCTGCCCGAGCTGGGCGGTGCGCGGCGGCGGTGGCGGATTCACCGCCAGGTCAGCTCAACCCTGCTCCCAGCGGGATGGGCGCGCCGACGACGAGGACCGGCGTCCGCATAGCGCACCTGCGCCGACCCCAACGCGGCGGCCGGCACGGTTCGGCCACCTGATCCACGCTACGGATCTTGCCAGTCAGCCCACCACCCACTCCCCTCGTCGACATCCTCCCGGCCTTTCCTGTCCGACCACCCCACTGCTGGTCTGGACAGCACGCTCACAGATAGTCAGTCCGCTCAGCGGCGCGTAGATCACCCAGCAGCTCAGCCTGACTGGTCAACACCTCGGTGAGGATCCGCCGCGCCACCGCCAGCAACTCCGCCACCTGTGGGCTGACCAGCGAGTAGTACACGGTAGAACCATCCCGGCGGGTCACCACCAGGTTCGCCCGGCGCAGCACCGCCAACTGTTGCGACAGGTGCGCTGCTTCGATACCCACCTGCGGCAACAGCTCCGACACCGCATGCTCCCGCTCCGCAAGAAGTTCGAGGACCCGGATCCGCGCCGGGTGCCCCAACGTCTTGAAAAACTCGGCTTTGGCCTGATACAACGGCGTGCTCACGGGCCACCCCTTCCTGGGGAGACACCCTACGAGTTGCGTCTTGCCGGGGCACGCCGCCGGCCGCCGGAGGCGAGCTACGGCAAGTTCGGCCGCGACCACCGCCCCCGCCGCGGTGGGCACGATCCGGACGTAGCGCACCTGAGGCAGCAGCCGGGTGGCCGACGGTTCCTCCCGGGGCACCAGCCCGGCAAGCACATTCGTAGCGGCCAGCTTCATGGGCGTCGCGACCTCACGCGCCCGCGCATCCAACGCACCCCGAAACAGCCCGCGCCGACTCCACCCGCTTGCCCACTACCCGCGAAGCGTTGCGCAGCGCAGCCAGCACCGCTATCGCCGAACCGTGCTGGTCGTCGTGAAAGGCGGGATGTCCAGCGCCCCCTGCAGCCCTCGCTCCACCTCGAAACAGGCCGGCGCCGCGATCGCCTCCAGATCGATCGCATCGAACGAGGGGCCAGCGCCCGCGCCGCCGCCCACGAACTCGTCCAGGCCCGTGGGCGCCAGGCAGATCGGCACCGCCTCAATGGCGGCCAGCTGGGCAAACAGGACCGCCTTGCCACTCATCGGTGACCACGAATGCAGTGCGTCAGCCACCCGGACGGACGCGACGGATGCCAGCTCCCAGCATCGGCGATCTACAAGCACATCTTGTGACTTGCTAAAGTTAGCAAGTCACGAGGGCGTCGAGAACCCGATCCCACGTAATGCCATCACTGACAGTCCGGCAAATCGGCGCGGGCGGCCTGTCGGCGGAGATTCGGCGCGCTGGGCATCGCATCTCGCCGCGCCACGGCGGCACCCTGATCCGGCATGGCCCGCCGGCCCTTCTCTCGTACGGCGGGCCATGCTGCCTCCCGCAGCCGGAAACGATGCGCGGCCGGCAACCCCTGCCTATGCGGGATGCCAGCAGGAGGAGACGTCAACCCGTCGCATCGACCTCGCCGGCAACCTCGCCACTCGACGCTGGCCTCGCCAGCCGTGCCGGCCTGGCAGCCGCCGACACCCGGTCGCTACGACGCGACGATCCTCCGACGCTCCCCCGGTCAGCTACTGCCGGGTGCCGTGCCTGGGAGCCGGGCCGTACCCCGCGAGAGTCTGAACAGCCACACGAGCATGACTCGTAGCAGAGCGGTCAGGCCGCCGCGATCGCTGGCGCGCTGCAGCTCACGGGCGCGGCCGACCACGACGACGAGCTTGCCACCGTAGACGGGCCACAGCGGAGCGTGTTGACGGATGCGGATCGCGAGCCCGGCCAGGTTCGCGGCGATCCTGCCGTCCCTCACCGGCAGGGCGTCAAGGTCGGGTAGCAGGCCGACCCGGACAGCCACGTAGGCATCCCACGCCGCACGCCGGGCCGGGTTATCGCCGCATCCACCTTCCTGACGTAGTTCCGTCACGACTGCCCAGCGGCGTCGGACACGTCCTGCTCCTCGGGGGCCAAGACGCCGGTGCGGCGCAGGTGGGCTCGGGCCGCGCCGATCGCCTCTGTCGTGTCGGCAAAGACGCAGCCGGCAGCGCGGAGCCGGTCGAGCACGCCAACCGCGTCGAGGATCTTCTCCTGTCCCGCTCGCACACCGGAGACAAGGACAGCGATGCCGCGGTTTTCGAGACGCTCGATCGCGTCGCGTAACACGAGCGCGCCGGAACCATCGATCGTCGACACCCGCGACATCCGCAAGATGATCACCCGCACCTCCGCCACCTCGGTCAGTTCGAGCAGGAACCGGTGGGCGGCCGCGAAGAACAACGGCCCGTCGAAGCGATAGGCCACAATGTGCTCCCGGAGCAAGGCCGCCTCCTCAACGTGGTGATCAGCGATGTCGAGCGGCACCTCCTCCAACCGAGCTGCACGCGCGATCTTGCGGATAGCCAACGCGGCAGCGACGAGCAGGCCGATCCCGACGGCGGCAATCAGGTCCAGGGCAAGGGTGGCAATCGCGGTCAGCACCAGGATGAGCGCGTCGGAGCGGGTCGCGCGGGCCAGGGCGGCCAGCGAACCCACCTCGACCATGCGCACTGCCGTGCCTAGCAGCACCCCGGCCAGGGCGGCAACCGGGATGTACGCCACCAGTGGAGCGGCTACCAACATGATCGCCGCCAGCGTGACCGCGTGGGTTAACGAAGCGAGCCGCGACTGGGCACCGGAGCGGACGTTGACCGCGGTACGGGCGATCGCCGCGGTCGCCGGAACGCCACCGAACAGCGGAGTCACCAGGTTCGCCACCCCTTGGCCGAACAGTTCCCGATCCGGGTCGTGGCGCTGATTCACCGTCATGCCGTCGGCGACCGTCGCCGACAGCAGACTCTCCAGTGCGGCCAACGCGGCGACCGCCAACGCCGAGGTGAACAGCGCCGGCACGGCAGCCAGATCAAGGAAGCCCAGCGAGGGGGCGGGAAGAGTGGCGGGCAGGGCACCGATGCGGGCGACGTCGAGCGACAGCAGCTGCCCAATCACGGTGGCCGCAGCCACCATGATCAGCGAGAACGGCACCGTGGGCCGCCACCGCCCGCCAACCAGCATCACCGCCGCCACCACGAGCGCCACCATCACCGCGGGCCAGTTCGGATGGCCAGCGAACTCGACCAACGCCCGCCAGGCCACCACGCTGACGTTCTCGCCGTCCGGGCTCGGCACACCCAACGCGGCAGGCACCTGCTGCAGGAAAATCACCGCAGCGATACCCACGGTGAAACCTTCCACCACCGGCGCCGGCACGTAACGCACATACCGTCCAGCGCGAACCAGGGCCAGTGCCAGCAGAATCAGGCCCGCCAGCACTCCGACGGTGAGTACGCCGCCCGGCCCGTACCGCGCCACGATCGGCACCAGCACCACCGTCATCGCTCCGGTGGGCCCAGACACCTGCAGGTTCGACCCGCCGAACAACGCGGCGAGCGCACCAGCCACGATCGCGGTCACCAAACCGGCCGATGCCCCCAAACCGGACGATACGCCGAACCCCAGCGCCAACGGCAGTGCCACCACCGCGACGGTGAGCCCAGCGACCAGGTCACGGCGAGGCTGCCTCTGCATCGCCGCAACGTCTGCGGCCTGCGGCAGAAGACCAACCAACCGGCGCCAGGCCGCCCGGCCGAGCACGGCGGCAGTCACCGCGGAACCGGCAGCGGCTCGTCGTCAGCGCCGACCCGGTCTGCGCGGAGGCTCTCCAGCAGCTCCGCCTGGCCTGTCAACATCTCAGTCAGGAAGCGGCGGGCCGCTCGCATGAGATCCGCCACGTCCGGTCCCGCGAGGGCGTAGACAACCGCCGACCCGTCCCGCCTCGACGTGACGATCCCCGCTCGACGCAGCACCGCCAACTGCTGAGACAGGCTCGACGCCTCGACGTCCACATCAGCCAGCAGGTCCCGCACCGTCATCGGCCCATCACCAAGCAACTCCAGCACCCGGATACGAACCGGATGCCCCAGCGTGCGGAAGAACTCCGCCTTCCTCTCATACAGCGGCAGCACCACACGCCTCCTCCACCCAACTAACGATATAGGCAATTGAAGACCTCTTCATGTCGCCGAACCCGGCAACCCCGGCCAGAGTGATCCGCAACACCTTCGGCCACACCCCGGGCTCGGTCGTCGGCAGAGCGCTGGCCCACATCGCCTGACGCGGCAGCCACGCGTGGCGGCCCAATCATGCGGCCTCACCCAGGTCGCCTGACTGGCTGAGCATGCACCCCTGCCGCCGAATGCGACTGCCAGCGGCCGTCTGCTAAACCTAATCGGCGGACATCACTGTCACTTGGTGGCATCAGGATCGCGGAACGACCACGCTTCCCTACGACCTCATGCATGGTTGCGGAGTTCTGGGTATCGATGATCGTGGTCCCGTCATGGTGCTGCGATCATGATGAATCGTCGGATGACGGGGTTGTCCCGGCTGGTGATCGAGGCCCTGGTTGCGGAGCTGGCGCCGCGCTGGCAGGCCCGGCGCCGCAATCGGCTTGCCGCGCAGCCGCACGTCGGTGTGGGATTGACGCTGGGCGAAACACCGGTCCACGTTCAGAGGTGGTGGCGGACAATCCTGGACTGTCGGTGCAGCTTGAGGCGGTCTAGCTGGCTGCGAGTTCCGTCTCGGCCGCCAGGGTGCAGCGGACGCTCTCGGCGGTCTTCTCCAACTGCGGAGAGTCGGCCTTGACGGTGTAGACCTCCCAGGGCTCGTTGCCAGGGCCACGTACCCAGACCGTGTCCTGGAGGGCGTAGCAGCACTCGGTGTTGTTCTCCTTCAGGGTGATCAGACCCGCGTCCGTGAGGCGCGTGGTGGCGACGTTGACCTCGTCTGCGCTGAACACCTCGACGCCAGGTGGTGATGAAAGGATGGACTCATCGCCGTACACGGTTCGCTCGCCCGGCCGACGCCCGTGAGCGTCCCCACCTGCCCCGGCGTCCGGGGCGGCACCCTCACCCGCACGCCGGTATGCACGACGGGGAACATAGGGCATGCTCGAATGCCTTGATGACATCGAGTGGCGGCGGCTCGGCCACGCCTACGGGGCGGCCGACGACGTGCCCGGCCAGATCCGCGCCCTGCGATCGCCCGATCCGACTGAACGAGACAACGCCCTCGGCACCCTGTACACCAACATCTTCCACCAGGGCAGCCGGTACCAGGCGAGCGCCTACGCAGTGCCGTTCCTGCTGGAACTGCTCGCCGACCCCGCCACTCCGGACCCGGCGGCAATACTCGCCCTGCTGACCTCCCTGGCGATCGGCTACGACGAGAACTTCCTGCCGGACGGCTTCCCGGCGACCGACTACCGCCGGGCCGCCGAAGGCGGGCGAGAGCTGCTCGCCGCCAAGCCACCCCCCTGGACCGGCGATGACGAGGCGAAGAAGGAGTACGTCGAGTACGCGTACGTCCAGTCCCTGACCACCAAGGAGCAGAACCAGCTGTGGTCCTACATCGAACTGGCGGTGTACGACGCGGTACGGGCCGGGGTGCCACTGTTCCGTAGCCTGCTGGGCCACCCTGATCCGGGGGTGCGAATCGGGGCGGCGCACGCCCTCGCCTGGTTCCCGGAGGAGGCCACCGGTAGCCTGCCCACGCTGACCCACGCGATCGCGGCCAGACTGGAGCCCGACCTGGCAGAGGTCGTACCGGAGCCCGCGGCGGTGGCCACCATGCTGGTGGCCTCCGGGTTGCTTGGCGCCGCGCCAGACCTCCGGTTGCTGGCCGACCCGCACCCGCTGGTCCGCTGGGCTGCCGCGATCGGGCGGGCCCGGGTTCTGGGTGCGCAGGCCGACGACGCGACCGTTGACGAGCTGTTGGCCTGGACGGCCGTCCCGCCCGATGACACGGTGAACCCGCCGGCGGACGCGGGGTGGGTGCCGTTCCTCAATGGGGACCTGGGTGGGTACGCCGGACTCGCCCTGCGGCAGCTCGGCCCCCAGCACACGGACCGCGCCTTCGACGCGCTGCTCCGCCGGCTGCCCACCGTCTGCGGCGACCAGTCGTTGATAGTACTGGGAGAGGCGTTGCGCCTCGCGTTCCCGGATGGGCCGCTGCCGGCGACGACGCCCGCTGCGGCGTTGGCGCCGCGACAACGACGGCTCGTCGAGGTGCTGAGCCGGTCACCGAATCCCTGGTTGATCGACGGCCAGGACTTCGGCAACGTCGCCATGCTCGTTGACGAGTACGGGCTGCCGGACAGCCGCGCGGCGCTGCTCGCGTACCTCGCGCGTCTGCCGTGGACCACCGCGTGACGGTCGCAGAACAGGCTGGACACCTGCGCCTACTACGCGATGCGCTACTCACTGGCGGCGAAGTCGACCGCCGCGAGCGCTGTCCCGTACGGGTAGCGGAAGTCGAAGGCGACCACCGCCCCCGGCGCCGGTGTGTCGGAAAAGACATCGGCGAAAACAAGACGCCCGCCATCCGAGTTCGTCGCCCGTGTCCCAAGGACCGACAGAGCCCTGGTCCGCGAGTAACCCGGGATGTCCGCAAGAACGGCAACGGCGTGCCGCAGAGCAGGCGTCGCGGCGACCCAGGGCTCCTCGATCTCGAGCGTGAGCGCGCCGCCGTGAGCCACGAGGCGGGCACCCCCGCCGAACGTCGCCGTGTCGCCGTCGACGGTCAGGATCGGGAAACGGAAGCGGCCGTCGACGGTGGCCGTCGACGGCGCGATGACTGTCACGCTTCCATCCACTGCCCGGACGTAGTTGACGAAGGAATCGAGAGGACGCCCCATCCGAGATCTGACTCTGCGGCCGTGGTCGTCATGACTGCGTGGCCGCGTGGGCCTCGTCGTTCATGCCGTCGCTCGCCCAGTTTCCCGGCGGCCGCGGAAGTCGCTGAGGCCCGCGCGGACGTCCTGAGACAACGCGTCGCCGTGACGGTGGAGGTCACCGCCACGGCGAGGCTCTGGCGTCAGTCGCGGATCGACTCGCTCAGCACCCGACCCTGCGCGCCCGACGGCGGCTGGATGCCGAGCAGCGCGGCGATCGTCGGGGCGATGTCGACGTGGTTCGGGTCAACCGGGTGCAGACCGGGCAGGACGCCGGCGCCGGAGAGCACCAGCGGGATGCGCAGCTCGGTCGTGGCGCCGTGACGGCCGGCGACGCCACCCGCCGGGTCGCCGCCGATCGACCAGCCGGGCTCCGGCTCGATGACGAGCTCACCGAAGCGGGGGCTCATGTGCATCGCCTGCTGGGCGGCCTTGTCGAACACCTGGCTCACATGCGGGGTCGCCTCGAGCGCGGCCTTGATCTTCGCGACCGCCTGCGGGTCGTTCTTCGCGGCGCCGACCAGATGCAGGCTGCCGATGCCGCCGACAACGATGACGGCATCGGTGTCGGGCTTGGGCGTCCTGCCGGTCCCGAGAAGCTCGGCCTTGTAGCCGGCCTTGGCGATCGCGTCGATCATCTGCGTGCCGAAGCCCTTGGTGAACGTGGTCATGCCGTGGTCGCCGGTGATGACGAAGGTGGTGCGACCAAAGATGTCGGCGTCCTTGGTGGCCTGCACGATCCGGCCGATCTGGGCGTCGAGATCCGCCAGAGCGCTCGGGATCCGCGGGTCGTGGTCGCCACCCTCGTGGCCGATCGCGTCGAGCGCGTCGCAGTAGACCGCCATGAGGTCGGGGATCTTCGGGGCCGTGACCATGGTGGCGCCGCTCTTGACGGGCTCGCCCTTGATCACCTTCACGATGTCGTCGACGCGACGGGAGCAGTCACCGCCGGGCTGGGTGTAGATGCCCTCCGGGTCGCCGTACGCCGTCCCGTGGTTCTGCACGATGAACCACTGCGACGACATCACGGTGCCGCCCTGGGCGCGGACCGCCTCCGCGATGGTGGGCACCGCGAGATCGCGCTCCTGGCCGCGGGCGGTGTGCGACACCGGGTCGTAGACGTAGGCGGTGTTGAGGTGCCGCTCCGGCCAGGCGCCGGTCGCGATCGAGGACCAGGACGGGTTGGTGATCGACTGCATGACGCCGGTCGATTCGGTGACGCTGCCACGCTTGACGAGCTGGTCGATGTTGGGCGTCGGCACCTCGCCCAGGTAGTCGTAGTCGAAGCCGTCGAGGCCGATGAGGATCACGTGGTCGGCCGCCGGCGCCGCCTGCGCCGGTAGGGATTCCGGCACGGCGGCGTACGCCGGCAACGAGGTGAGCAGAGGGAGGGCGAGGGCCGCGGTGACGTGGCCCAGGGTGCGGAGAGTTCGGATCATGGAGTGCACTGAATCGGGTCGGGTTGGCGCCCCCGTGAGCCGAAGATGGCGACGTCGTAAACGTGCAACGTGGTTTCGCGTCGTTCACACCTCGTCGCCGGGGAGCCTCGCCGGGCGCCCGGTCGGCAGGCCGCGGGCCTGCTTGGCCGCGCGGGCGCCGGCGGCACGCTCCGGCCGGAGCCGCCCGGCGGATCAAGGACGGTGCGATCCCCGAGCACGTCGCCGCCTACCTCGGCATCAGCGGCTCCGACCGCCGCGGCTTGCTGCGCTCGGCGGGATATCTGGCAGGCGCCACCGCGTATGCGTGGTCGAATCTAGGTGAGCGCCGTCAGGCCCGCCGTTGGTGGCATACCGCCATCGACGCCGCAGACGATTCCGAGGATCCAGCCGCGCAGGTGTGGGTGCGCGCGTGGGCGGTGGCCAATGGGCCTTATGTCGGCCGCCGGCCGGACGAGGACCTCAGCCTGGCCCGTGAACGGCTTGGCAAGCACATCGCCCCGGACGGTGCGTCCTGCGCATTGCTGAGTGGGCTCGCCCAGACCCAAGCCGACCTCGGCGACCCTACGGCCGTGACGACGTTGCGGCAGCTGACCGAACTCACCGAGCGTGTCCCCTACGAGATTGCCGCCGATCGGGGGTCATTGTTCGGCTGGCCGGAGGTGCGGCTGCGGTATGCCGAGTCCCATGTGCACACCGCTCGCGGCGACACCGCAGCCGCCTATGCCGCCCAGGACCACGCATTGGAACTTCATGCTACCGACATGCCCCGCGACCGGGCCCGGATTTCAACATGCACCGGGTGGGTGATCGCCAACGAGGGGTTCATGACCCATTCCAGGACCGCAGCACCCTCGAACGTGAGGACAGCCTCATCGACGGCGTCGCCGGTCCGATCACCCACTGGCGTCCTCCGCTGTCGTGTTCAAGCTACCGAACCGGGCCAGTCGACGTCACCAGGGCGTCGACGTTCCCGGGCTGTACGTGGCAGAGAGCAATCACCTGTCGGGGCGGGTACGCGCCAGCCAGATCGCAAGCTTCTGGCTGGTGTCCTCGCCGAGCACCGTCGTCGCTCGGGCCGCCAACGCGACCAGTTCGGTGTGCTGCGTCGCGGTGACCGACAGCTGCGGCCGTGGGCCGCGGTGCCAGGTCGTTCGTTCGACGCCTCGAGCGAGGCGGGTTACGTCGGCTTTGCCACGTCCAGCCAGCCGGGGATCCGGGTCGAGGGCCAGCACCAGGGCAGCGCGCAACTCGACGCCGACACCGCGGCCACGCAGCAGCCGGTAGCCGGCCCGACGCAACTCCACCCGGCCATCCGCGAGCAGCTCCCACGGTAAGACCGGCGGCACGGCACCGGCCAACGGCCGCAGCGCGGCGGTCACCTCTCGGACCACCGCCGGCGACGGATCCCGCAACAGCGAAACCAACTCCCCGACAACGACAGCATCCAGCATCCGCAGACCCCTGACCGCTTGGGCGCGAACCTTGGCCAGCGGGTGACTCAGCAGCGGCCTCAGCAGCGGAGCATCCGCGGCCGAGCCGGACTCGGCGAGTCCGGCGATCGCCCCCAGGAGCGGCTCTGTGGCACGGACCGCGGTCCGGTACCGCTCCCGCGCGTCGATGCCGAGGCGGCGGGCCGCGTCCCGGGCCACCGCCCGCACAAGCGGCGCGTCATCGTCCAGGTGCACGGCAACGTCAGAGTCACGGCCGACCCGGACCAGCCCGGTCAACGCCACCACCCGCACCTCGGGCCGCCGCGACCCCGCTAAGCGGCGCAGGACATCGAGCCGGCGGGCCCAGACCGCCTCACGGCAGGCCGCCTCCGCCGCCCGGACCCGGATCCCCACATCCGGGTCAGTCTCGGCGCTGGTCACGTAGTCGGGCAGACGCAGCCATCCCTGCGACAGGGCGATGTCGAACACGAACCGCCGCTGCCGGCGGCCACCCGAGCCGAGCAGGCCGCGCCACACCTGCTCCCTCGTCGCCAACACCGCCGCCTGCACCTGGTTGACAGCGAAGCCAGCACGCAGGCGCGCCTGGAGACGCAGCGCCATCGGCAATACCGACGGCAGGTAGACAGCGGGGTCATCGGCGAGCAGCACCGCGAGCCCGGCCCGCGCCTGATCCCGCACCGGCCTGGCCCAGTCAGCGGTACGCAGCACCAGAAACGGCATTATCTCCATGCACGGACGGCTGACCATTGCCGCGACCGCACGCTTCCGGATCCGCCCGTCACCATGCATGCTCGCCAACGCCGTCGCCACTGGCCCCGACGACGCACCCGTGAACCACGTCGCGGCTTGCCGTAACGCGGGCTCGCGGTCGTGGCCGTACCACGGCGCTGACCGCGCGTGCTCATCCAGCCGGACCACCAACCGCGGCACACGAGCCACCAGCGCCAATGCCGACCGCGCCACCACCTCATCCCCTGCGGCGTCGACCTCGAACAGCACCTCGACCAGACGGTTCAACGCGTCCCACCGGCCTACCCCAGCCTCGTCGACCGCGATCCGCACCGCCCCAAGCAGCCCGCTCTCCCCCACCATCGAAGCCGGGAGGACCGGACTGTCGCGTCTGCCCCAGATCACCCCGACATCCTGCCTCAGCCGATGGACCCGACCGAACTCGATTTCCGGGCTTGTGGTCTGAGGTCCCCCGCCTGCAGCGCGGGGCCAGTGATCATCCGGTCGTCGAGACCTCTCCGCCGATTCCGGTCTCGTTGCCGTCGCTGTCGTGGAAGACGTACTTCCAGACCGAGTCGTGCTTCTCAACGTCGACCGGCTCCAGGCCCTGTCCGGAGATCCTCGCAACCTCGGCGACCGGGTCGTCGACCCAAATCATGCTGACAGCTCCGCCGGCCCGGTCGGGATCTTGGATGATGTACACGTACCGATCCTCGGCCAACTGCCAGACCGCCTCGATCTCGTTCGGATAGAAGGCCGGTTCAGCACCGAGCAGCCGCTTATACCACTCCAGGGCTTTGTCATAGTCGCGCACCGGGATGCCCGCAAACACTCCTACCGCCATGTCTGTCTCCTCCGTCGACGTCGAGCCCGACCGGCGCCGGACCCTGAAGGACAGACCGGACCTGGAAGCGAAACCAAACGGGCTCGACCCGATCGCCTTCGGACGGGTCCCCCGCCCAGGCTACCCCTTGCGGTGGCGGTGCGCGCGGTGCTGGCCGGCGCAGTCACGTTCGCCGCGACCGCGGACTGGGCACGGGATCTGGACCGGACCATCGGATACCACCACAGCAACGGTGAACTCCAACATCGCCAGAGCCACCAGACGCACCAACGCCGACCCAACGACCTCATCGACACCGTGACCAGGAGCAATCCGAATACGCAATGCCCCTGATGTCGCTGCAGAGGCGTGGGAGGAGCTGATCGCGGACAACATTCGACCATTCGGCACCCCTACGCCGCAGGCACTCATTGCCATGCCCAACTGTGCTATGTGGCTCGCGAGCGAGGATGACGCAGTCGACCCACTGGGTCCTCTGCCGAATCGAGGAGGTGGCGGCCACCCGGTCGGACGAGTTCGACGACCGCCTCCGCCTGGTCGACGACCCCGCCGACGTCCCGGTGTACGGCACCTCACTCGCGCGGCTGCTCGACGCCGCCCTCGACTCCGATGGCGACACCACCCACCTCGAAACCGGCCGGCTCGATCAACTGGACTGACCCACCGACCAATCCATGTTCGACTGGCGAGAGCTGTGGTCTACACGGCGGTGACGTTCCGAACCACGCGAGCCGGCTACGACAGAGAGATACGTGGCAGCCCGAGGTTGTCCAGGAGCGCGAAGAACATTTCCTCGACGAGGACATAGCGCTTCCACGGCAGGCGCGTCAGGGCGCTGACGCCTGGAGGGCGCCTACTGGCGAGGATCTGCCGGACCGGTCCGACGGGCACCGCGTAGCCGGCCTCCCTCGCCCACTGGGTTGCCCGCTCGGCCGCTGCGACGGGCGGCAGCCCGAACCCGGCGATCATCCGCAGAGCCTGTCGGTTGGCATCAGCCTTCGACACACCCTGCATGACCAGGTGATCACGCTCGAACAGGCGCGCCGTATCCGCGTCCAACCACGCCTCCCACCGACCGTGGAGCTGGCTGAGCCCTGCCATCTGGCCGTAATCGCTGTCGGCTATGAAGGCGGCCAAGACCGGAGCCTGGGACTCCTTCGCCAGCCGTGGAAGCACGTCGTCAGCGTCAGCGACGACCACGTTGTCGGGCAGGCTGTATACCTGCCAACCGTCGCCTCGTCGCGCGCTGTCGTGTACACGAAGCTCGGCGTTTCGGTCGGTCAGCGCAGCGAGATCCCGCCCATTGCGCTGCACAGCGATCAAGGTGCCCCAGTATCCCATGCAGCCGCCACCTTCAGTCCTCGCGTCTGCGGTCATCAAAGTGCCCAGCACTCTAGGCCGAACGTCGGGCATGTCCTGGGACGGATCCGTCAAGGATGTGGTGGGACTAATGGAAGCCAGCCGCCCGCCGTGGTAGACGGGTTGGGTCCGAGCCGCCAGGGGTCGAGCACTCTGCCGGCAGTTGGCGGAGTACGAGCGCAACGTCGCGGTGACCGACGAGATGACCGGTACAGAGTTCGAGCACAACTCAACAACCTATGGCGCCGCCGAGCGACATTCGGGGATGAGGCGTACTTGTAGAAGCGGGCTCGCTGCACCTCGAGGCGGCCCGCTGCGTCATGGATGACGCACTACCCGGGGTGCCCATCGTCGTTGGTGTCGAACGACTGCGTAGTGAACTTCGAGAGGAACAAGCAATACCGCCCGTCCGGTAGGTACACCACCGTGCCGCCGTCCTGCCACGTGCCGTTCTCGGCGTACCACTGGCTGCCCAACGGGTCGCCTTGGTTCTGGTGAATGTTGTGCATGCCCAGCCCGGCGGTGAATGGCTCGCCAAAGATCGCGATCCGGGCACCGATCGTGAGGATCGACTCCAGCGCCGTGGCCGCCTCCAGATTCGACCCGGTGCGCCAGGCTCGAACACCCGAGAGCCGCCCCAGAGAAGTCTGTACGGGACGAAACACCAAGCTGGAGATGCAGCCTGCACGGGTCCTCAGGGCGGGATGGCGCAGGTAGTCCAGCGCCCCCGAGGTGGGCGTCGTGGCGAGTGGGTGGTAGCCAGCAAAAAGATCGTGGAGCGCTGGAAGCTGTGCCCGGTCGAGTGTTAGCACCCGCCACTGCACGCCGGTCGCCGACTGCTTGCTGTCCACGTCTACCGCGCACCGATACCGGCCCGCCGGTGCAGTCACCTGAAGGTAGACGTGAAACCATCGCCCCTGATCGTCCGGGGTGTCCCGGTGATGCGATTCCAGCGTCCCGACGAGCACACCGTAGTTACCGAGCGCCATCACAGCAGTATCGGCTGCCAGGCGATCCAGCGTGGCTGAACGCGTCTTGAGCGGCAGCGGAATACACGACCCGGGGCTCCGGCCCTTGTCGCTGCCTACGCCCGAGGCGCCGAGCTGCCGCTGAACGGAGACCGCCGCGAGCTACTGGATCGCGCGATCACCCGGATGACGTTGGCAGTCTCGCCACCCAGGCGCGCCGCCAGCCTGGGTCTTGTTGACGTCGTCATCGGCGGCTACCCCGGCTGGGCCACATACCCGCGCGGCGGTGGTCGCGCAGAATCTTGAAGCACTTAACGTGGGCCGGGTTCTGGGCGGAGCCCCCGAGGTCTTCACGTGGTGGGACTGGGCCGACAGCGAGCGGCGAGCCAACCCCACCGGCTCGCGCCCGCTGCGCCGTGCGGGTCCGGCCTACCGCCCGGCGGCCGTCAGCTCGTCGACGCCAAGGAAGTCCCCCGACGATCTACCGCGCCGGCTCGTGATGCCGCCGCGTCATGTGCACGTAGACGTTCATACTCGTGGTCACGCTGGCGTGCCCGGCCATCGTCCCTAGCGCCGCAAGGCCTGGACGGTCCACCCGGCGTCGCACAGCATTCCGCGGAGGCTGCCCTATTCTGGTCGCTCTTACGCCCCTGTGGTGGTGTCGAACCGAATGCCGCTGGAGCCTTCGCCGCGGCCCGGGCCTTTGCGGCGTGCCCGCCACAGGTGACTCCGGCCATCCGCAGACCGACCCAATGTCCACAGTCGGGTCAGCCTCACCCCTGTCCGTGGCACCTCCTCGTCATAGATTTCCAACGGGGTACCAGGCTCCAGGAGTCTTCCGCGCGGTGGGATGACGGCGCCGCCGACTGGTTCACGCATGGCGCCCCGCGCCAGCCATCGCCCGGTGACGCTACCGGTCCCGTCGCGGTCGAACCTGGGCAGCAGCGGAACCCAGTTGCGGGGTACCGGCGTCTGTAGCAGGTACCGCCGAAGGCCGTCGCCGTCGGCTTGTTGCCCCGCCCGCCGGGTCACCTCGTCCTCGTGCAGATCCAGCGGGCGGCCGGTACGGCTCTGGACGGTCTTCTCCACCGCCCAGGCCATGTTCGCCATCTCGTCGCGTAGCAGCAGGACATCCTCCAGCGGACGGGATTCCTGGGTTGTCGGCAGCGCGTCGAGCAGCAGCATGGCATTGCCGGCGTCCGCTGTGCCGTCGTCGCTCGCGAGCTCGAACATCCGCCAATCGGTGCCTGCTCCGTCGCCGAACGGGCTGATCGTGATCGACACCCCGAACGCGTCGGTCACGGTCGCCGACGTCAGTTCACACAGTGTTCCCACGGCCACTGCGTCCAGGGGCACAGTGAACCAGTCGTTGCCGTACACGGTGGCGAACTCGACGAGGACGAGAGTCAGCAGGTCGCTCGGCGCGGCCGCGATCGAGCCGAAGTCCACGCGGCCGTCTTCCAGTTCCCACCATCGAGGCATCGGCATTCCGGGGTAGCTGACCGGATTCGGTATGGCTACGCGGGTGAATTCCTCTGGTTCCCGCCCCGCTGCAGGTGCGCCCAGGGATGTCGCGGGTGTGGGGATTCGTCGTGAAAAGGAATACCAGTCGAGGTGCCCACCGTCGTGTTCTGGTGCGGTCAGCAGCAGATCGCCGGAGCCCGCGGCGAATGCGTACTCCATGCGCTGCCGGTCCCAGGCGGAGGTGTCCGCCACCGGTTCGCTGAACAGCTCGGCGCACCAGGCGTACCACTGCCGTACGGCGGTGAGGACGGCGGCGCGGTCGTTACCGTTGATCGGTGGCTGGTTCGGCAGGGTCGGGTTCGCGCCCAGCGCACCCTGGTAGGCGGCATAGATCCGTCCACTGTCGGGCGCTCGACCGGCGGTGACGGCGAGGAAGCGGCGGCTGCGCGTGTCCAGTGCCGCCGGATCGGCCGGTGGCTGCAGCGGGAAAGCGCGAAGGAACCGGGCGCGATAGTCGTCGCTCTTGCGGGCGTCACGTAGGTTCGCGGTGATCAGACGCAGCAGGTGCAGACCGGCCTCAGCGGCCAGCCGCAGGTCGTCGAACGGGGCGGAGGCGGACCCCGTCGGGGGGATGACCCGCTCGCGTTCCACGACGGCTTCCAGGGGTACACCCGTTGGTGCGTCCTCGGGCTGGCCGTTGGCGGGCCGCCACCGGGCCAGGGGGGTCGAGATGCCCTCCACCCGCACCGCGACCGGGGAGCCGGCGTCGCTACCGCGCAGTTCCCTCATCTGCCATTGCCTACCGAGCAGCCACAGGGCGTCGTACACCTGCGCTTGCAGCCCGAGCTGCAGCCCTTGTTGCAGGTCAGAGGTTCGGGCGTGCGGCTCGAGCCGGGTCCAGGAGGTGATCGAGGCACGGCTCTCGATCAGGATACGGCTGGGCTGGTTCGGGAGGCTTGGTCCCCATTCGCTGGTGACGATGACGTCGCGGGAACCAGTGGTGCGCAGACCGTGCAGGTCGGGCAGTTCCGCCCGGATCTCGGTGTCGGTCCAGGACAGGATCGTCGGGGCGGTGGCATGTGGCGGTCGGGGATCAGGCGTGGCGTAGACGGCGACCAGGTCGAGGCTGCCGGCGTCGGCAGTTCCGAACGCCCGACCCTGCACGGTGATCGTGGCGCCAGGTGCCGGGATGGACGGAACCACGCCGGTCACCTGGGGCAGTTCGCCGAGCAGGAAGGAGGCTGGTTCGGTACGCCCCCACGGGGTGGTCATCACCAGGGGTCGCTCACCGGCGCCGTCGAGTGCGTCGAGGGCGGGCACCCGCACGGTCACCGACGTCGGCGTCCACGCCTCGATGGGTGCCGGCACGTCTCGGGGGCCCGGCGCCCGGAACACGACCGCCGAGCCGGCGCTGCGCCGGCCGAAGCGTTCGCCGGTGACGGTGATGGTGGTGTGCTCGAGTCCGCGTGCCGGGTCGATGGTGGTGATCGCCGGTGGAGCCGTCTCCTCGATGAGAAACGGTGCGGGTGCGCTGTCGCCGGTGTCGGTGTGCACGACGACCTCGAGGGGTCCGCCGGATCCGAACGACACCAGCGACGGGACGCGGACGACGATGCTGGTGGCGGACCAACTGTCGACAGTTGCGATCACCGGCGCGGCGGTGTCGCCGGGGACGCGGAACCGTACGGCTGAGGCTTCCGTACGGTCGCCGAACGCGGCCCCGGCCAGGGTGAGTGGGGCCCCGGCCGCTGCCGAGGCCGGGGTGACGGTGTCCAGCCGCGGCGCGTCAGGCATGTTGTGGTCCCTTTCAGGCATCGTGCGGGTGAGCGGATGGGAGGTTGCCGAGGCTCGACGCGCGGTCAGGCCAGCGGCACTCCCCTGCCGGCCAGGAAGTCGGTGGCAACGGTGACCCCCTTGCCGTTGTAGGCCAGGTATGTCGCCGGCAGGAACTGGCCCACGTCCTGCAGCGAGTCCAGGTCGACCATCCGCAGCTTCGCCAGGTCGAGGGTGTCGTCGACCGTCGCGCCCAGGGTCTGCAAGGTCCACTCCTCGCCGGGCCGTGGCGGCACGGCGACGACGATCGCCTGTGGGGGCGTGGCGTTGGGCTGGTCGTAGTGCAGCGCCAGACCGGTGGTCTTCGCCCGCGCGGGCAGCACCTCGCTGTACTGCTCGATGATCAGACCGGTCATCGTCGTGGCCGGTCGCAGCTTGCCGGCGGGTAGCAGCGCCACGAGCGAGACCCGCCCCGCCGGTGGTGTGCTGCCGAACGGCAGACCCAGCCAGCGGTCTCCCGGCGTGGCGGGAAGCTGGGCGACCGCGAAGGCGAGCGGGTCGACGCCGCCGAGCGCGTCGGCGTAGAGCATCAGATCGCCCAGACGCTGGGCACCGTCTCGAACCCTGGCGAGTTGCTGGAACCAGCGGGTGGCGGCGAACGGGTCGCCCGCCAGCAGCGTCTCGGTGGTGGGGAACCCGACGTCGACCTGGGCCGGGTGTCCGGCTGGCGGCGCGGTGTAACGGGGCAGGGCCCGGAAGTCGCTGCCGAGAACCGCACGCAGCCGGGCGAGCGCGTCGGCGACGCGGCCGGCTGTGTCGTCGGGTGCCGGTGTGGGCAACCCGTCGAGCTGGTTGAGCCGGCGGCGCACCTCCGTGGCGACGACCGCGGCCTGCGTCAGCAGATCCGCGCGGGCCGAGGGCGTGTCACCGGACGCGGACACCGGCACTGCGCCCGGCACGCCCAGCGCGCTGGCCGCCAGCAGCGCCGCCCGCATCGGCTCGCCGGCGGGCGTGGCCATCGCGCTGGCCAAGGCGGCCTCCGCGGTGTGCAACGCGGCCACGGCCGCGTCGGCTCGGGCCCGGACCTCGGCGAGGTCGACGACGGCGGTGCCGGGCACCTCGGGCAGGGACAGGTCGTCCGGGGTCATCGGACGCGCGCCGGCGATGGTTTCCCGCACCGCCTGGGCCAGCTCCATGAGTTCGAGCAAGCCGATCTTGTGGGGGAGCTCGGGTTGCCGGCTTGCCGTCACCTGGATCCTGGCGTCCGCCGATACGGTGGCGGGTCGCGTGCGAGCCGCGTCGTAGACGATGCGCTGCTCCAGTTCGGAGAGCTGGTGTTGTTCGGCGGCCACGGCGGCGTACACCACGTCCAGCGGGGACAGCGCCGGCACGAGCTGGTCGAGCCGGCGTTCCTCTTCGTCGAGGACCTCGCCGCTGGCGGGGTCGAGGTAACGCACGCGGTAATGGACCCGCTTCGGGTCGCCGAGCAGCCGGCCGGCCCATGCGTCCAGCCGCGGCTCTGCGGCCGCTCGTCGGGCGTACCCGGCGTCGGGGGTCCAGCCCGGCGTGGCGGGGAGATCGCCGGGCAGCAGCACGGCGAGTCGGTGGGTGGTGGCGGTCCCGGAGTGCGGCGTGTAGATGGCTTCCAGTTCCGGCAGCGCACCATCGGGGTGGGCGGCGGCGCGCAGGGCGGCGGCGGAACGGTCGGCGTTGCCCCGGCCCAGCTGGAACACGCCCTCGGTGAGAAGGATGTCGCCCAGGGCGTCCACGGCGTCGTCGATTTGCTCGAACACCGGCTGGAGGGCGTCGCTGGCCGGCCAGCCGGGGGCGGGGACGCGCCCGGCGGCCACCCACCGGCGGTGCAGGTCGAGGCCGTCGGCGACGTTGCGTGTCGCCACGGCCTCCGCGGCCGTTCCGGGCGGGGCGGTGCCGGTGACCGGCAGCGGGGCCAGGGTCCGGAAGTCGTCGATGAATCGGGCCAGGCCCCTGTCCTGCAGCAGCCGTTCGAAACGGTAGCCGAGCAGGGCGCCGAGTTGTTGGCCGGCGCGGACCCCGTCGAGAAGCGACAGGGCTGCCCGTACCCGTTCGGATGACAGGTCGATCCCGAAGGGGTGGCGGTGGCCGCTGCCGTCGGGGTGGGAAAGGTAGCCGCTGGCGAGGATCGCCGCTGCGGTGGCGTGTGCCGGCGAGGGGGTGTGGACGTAGCCGGCGCTGGTGCCGCCGTCGCCGCGGCGGATGTCCTCGACGATGCCGTACGCGCCCAGGTGCACTCCCCCGGCGCCGTGGTCGCCTCGGATCGTGTGCAGCCGGCGCTGCGCGAACGACGTGATCCAGGCGTCCAGGCGGTACGCGCACAGGTCGAGGGTCTCCGCGGCGACCTGTTCCAGGAGGTGCACGGGCGCGCCGGCGAGCCTCCTGATCGCTGCCCGGACGGTGGCCAGCGGCGGTTGCGGGTCGGCGTCGAGCAGGTCACCTTTCGCGACGCCGGTCGTGGTGGTGGCGGTGAGCCGCTCCCAGACCATGCGGGGACGGGGTGCGGCGAGGTTGTCGTCGATCTCGTCGATGCCGTACATGCTCGGTTCGCCGCCGTGCCACGGTTCGGCCGGGTCGAGTTGCGCGGCGGCGAAGAGGTAGGCCACCAGCAGCGAGTGGCGCAGCAGCAGGTACAGCAGGGGCCGCTCGTCCAGCGGGAACGCGTCCTGGCGCAGGTCCCGCCAGTGGGCCTCGGCCAGGAGGGTGAGCCAGTCGGTGCTCGGCGGCTGGGCCCGGTCGCCACCGGATTGCACTAGCGGGAAGGGCACCGGGAAGTAGTTCGCGGCGAACACCGTCTGCTCGAGGTTCGGCTGGGCGTCGGGCAGGCCGTGGGTGTCGAGGGCGGCGCGGGCCAGCGACGCCTGTTCGGTGCGCCATTGGGTGGACAGGCGGTTGCCGATGAACCGCCATGCGGCGTCGACGAAGGGCATGGCGAGTACGCTGCGGCCGCGGATGCTCACCGAGGTGGGCTGCATCGACAGCACCGTGAGCAGTGGGTTCTCGCTGGATGTTTCGCCGGGCGGCTGGTCGCCGATGCGGGGCACCGACGCCGCGGAGGCTCGCCAGACCGGACGCAGCGAGTCGCGCAGGAACGTGGCGAGGGTGGCGACGGGGCGCTCGTCGTCGCCTGGTGCCCACTGGTCCAGTGGCAGGACCGGCAGCACACCGTACGGCTGCTCGCCGATGCGCAGCACCGGCTGGGGGCCGGCGCCGCGTACCCAGTCGGTGAAGTGCTCGCGCACGGGTTCGACGGCGTCGGGTGGGACGACCGGCGCGAACATGTGCGCCAGGAAGTAGCCCAGGGTCGCCGGCCACAGGGCGGTGTTCATGTCGTGGCGGGCACGACGCAGGGCGGCGCCGTCGGCGGCGGACGGCGTCGCGGCGAGCACTCCGACGTCGTCCGCGGCGAGTCCGAGGGTCCACGCGGTGGCGGCGGCGTTGCCGAGATCCGCCACCGGTGTCTGGGTGTCCGGTGGGCGGGGGGCGCCGGCGGGGCCGGTGCCGGCGTCGGGGGTGAGGTTCGTCGGGGTGCCGTCGTTGAGGAACCCGATGCCTCGGGTGTACCGGTGGGCGGCGAGGGTGTCGGCGAGTTCACGGGCGCCCTGCTCGGGGGTGAGTGACGTTTCGGCGCCCACGACGACGAGTCGGGCGATCCGCTGCGGTGGCGGGTCGGGCAGCCGCAGCTTCATCGCCATGCCGCAGGCATGGGCCTCTTCGAAGTCCACCATCCAGCGCATTCCCGGGTCGCGGCTGGGGTCGCCTGCGGTGGCGGCCAGGTCCGGACCGATGGGCAGTTCGAACGGAATCGGCTGGCCGTGCTGCTGCGCGATGACGTTGCCCACGTCGTCGTATGCCGTCGCGTACAGCCGTCGGGGCAGGAGTCGGGTGCGGGCCGCCCGTGCCCACGGGCTGTTTCGCACCACGACCGTCCCGGACAGGGTGGCTCGCACGATCCATTCGGCGCGCGGCGCGCCGAAGCGGGTGGTCAGGTCCAGCCAGATGTCGTCGCGGTCGCCGGCGGCGTCGCGGTAGCGGCGTCCGAGTTCGGCCTCCTCCGCGGTGAGCCGTTCGTCGTGGCTGTTCACGTGCACGGTGTCGGGCAGGACCCGTACCCACAGTTCCTGCCCGTCGGCCATGAACCGGGTCTGCACGCCCAGCGGCAGCAACGCCACCGGCGCGGCGGAGAGCCGCGGGGTGTCCTCCAGCATCACGCTGATCGCGGTGCTCGTGCCGATGCTGGTGCGTACCCTCACCTGCTTGGGCCCTGGGGCGCCGGTGGCGTCGGGGAACGCGAACCGGATCTGCCCGTCGGTCCAGGTGATGATCCGTGCCGGCAGCGTCGGGCCGCTGTCGGTGCTGACGAGCACGGCCGCCGCGGTGTCGGTGCCGGAGCCGAATCCGGTTCCGGTGGCGATGAGATGGTCGCCGGGCAGTGCCCGGGCGGGGTCGGTGGGACGGGCCGGCGCGCTGATCCCGGTGAGCGCCGGCGGTGGCGACGGCATGGGTTTGGGTGCCGGCGTCGGCTTCTGCGGCGGCCTGGTCACGGTGTCCTCGGCTTCTGCTGGCGGGCGTCGGCGGGCCGGGTCTCCCAGGAGTTGGCTGCCCCGGTGAGACGCGGCCCGACAGGCTCGATGATCATGGGTTGGGCAGGGCGGTACGGGCGTGGATCGCGACCCGCATGGGCCGCTGGTAGGTGATGGCGGCCATCTGTGCGGCGTCGGCGCCCCAGGTGGCGGTGGGCAGGGCGCGGCCGGACAGGACGGGCAGGGTCGTCGGTGTGGCCGCCAGCGGCCCGGCCACCGCAGCGTGGGTGCCGGTGGAGCCGGCGGGGCTCACGTGGGACCAGTCCAGGTCGGACCAGCTGTGCGGTGTCGTCGGCGACGGGCCGGGTGGTTCGTCGAGCCCGAACCGCGGGGCGGTGGGCTGTTCCTGGATGACGAAGAACCAGCCGAGGTCGCCGTCACCGCCGCGTGCGGCCTCGATAGTGAGGTCGAAGCCCAGGTAGGTGACGTCGGGATCGATGGTGCCGCGGAACTGGGGATAGCGCTGCAGCGGGCCCGGGGTGGGTATGGGACTGCCGTCAGGGCCGGGCACCGGCGCGCCGGTGGCGTCGGTTTTCGGCACCGCCTTGGCGGCGTACACGACGGTGTGGGGGTAGCGCAGCAGCAGCCGGCCTCTGATCATCAGCACGAGCATGCCGGGACCGCCGACGGCGGTGGCGTTGTCGCCAAGGTCGGCGGTCCAGCTTCCGATCGGTGGCAGTTGCGACGGCGGGTCGCCGGCCTGGTCGGGGTTTCCCCGAGCGTCCCAGAACCGGTCGGCGAAGGTTGCGCCCGGGTCGGTGGGCAGTCCTCGCCACAGCAGTTCGCGGCTCAGTTCGTGGTTGAGCCCGGTCATGTACGCCTCGATGAAGCGGGCGTTGCCGACCAGCACCGCCACGCTGTCGTCGGCGATGCCGTCGATGCCGGGCAGCATCATCTGGCGGTCCACGGCGGAGAGTGGGCCGCTCATCGGCTGCGGGAACCGGGGCGCCGCCGCGCGGGGTCGCAGCGGGTCGCCGGTGGGCGGCGCCGCCGGTACGAGAGCGACCACCTCGCGGGCGACGCTCGTGTCCGGTTCCAGTTGTCCGCCGGCATCCACCATCGCCGAGGCGACCGCGGGGAGGCTGAGCTCGGGGCCTGCCGCTGCCAGTGTCTCGACGGTGGCGGGCAGGTGCTGCAGGAGGAACTCGGCGGCGGCCTGGAACCGGTTGTTGATGCCGCGGAGCCGGTCTCCACGCCGCCCCGGTTCGTCGATCTGCCACCGGTCGTCGACCGGCAGCAGCCCGGCCGCCGGCTCTGCCGCCTCGGCGGCCAGGAGTGCGGGCGGCCGTTCGATGTCCCCTGCGCCGTCGGTCGGGTCGGTGGCGGGTGGCGGGGGCGGCGGGTTGGGGTCACCGCCGACGTAGAAGCCGCCGGCGTCGGGGTCGTCTCCGGCGATCTTCCGCCAGCCACCGGCGTGCGGCACGTTCTCGCGCAGGTGCAGCATCCGTGGCCGGTTCTGGCCGCCGACCCGGTCGCCCACCTCGTCGAAGTCGGCGCCGCCGCGGGGCGGGCGGATCGGCACCCGCAGTCGGCCCCGCGACAATCCTGTGGCGAGTTCGGCGGTGGCAGCCTGGGCTGATCCGGGCAGCCGGCGGCCGAGCGGGCCCGCCGGACGGACCGCGCGACGAAACGGCGCGGAGAGTGCCGCCGACGGGAAGACGCTGGCCTTCACGCTGGCTCGCAGGGTGTGTCGGGCGTCCGGGCCGGGCGGGGAGCCGTCAGGAGTGAGGCGAACCCGGCTGTGCACCGGCGCGGTGACCCGCACGGCCGCGTCGGGGGGCAGCCCGTCCAGGTGCTTGTCCCGGACCGCCGCGGCCGTCGCCCGGGCCAGCTGCGCCTGCCGCAGCAGGCTGTTGGCCCGTTCCAGTTCGCCGGCCTGTTCCCACGCCGAGGCCATCAGCTGTTCCTGGTTGTCCTGCACCACCCGGGCTCCCAGGGCCGCTGCCGCCCGCCAGCCAGGGTCGAGGTTCAGCTCCCGCAGCCAAGGCCGGCCGGTCTCCGGCAGCGTGTCCGGGGTTGCGGCCTGGTACGCGCCGTAGATGGGTGGGCGCAGCACGGTGAGGTCGACGCCGGGCGGCGCCTCGATCAGGTCCTCCAGCCGCTGCGCGACCGGCTGCTGCACACCGGGCGGCCATTGCCGGGCCGGCAGGTCGGGCGAGGTGAGCGCGCCTTCGAACGGCAGCACGGTCGGTTCGGTCAATGCCAGGTCGGCGAAGTCGGGGCCGGCGGCGGAGATGTCGACCGGCATCGCGCCGACGTCCGCGCCGACCGGCCGGGGACGCAACCGGCGTACCAGGGTCTCGAAGTCGCCGGCTTCGGCCGTGGTGAACTCCCAGTGGTCGTACACCGGCAGTTCGATGGTCCCCGTCGCGTCCTGCCAGCCGCCCGGTGGCGGCCAGGCCAGTTCGGCGCTGGGGGTGACCGGCTGGCCGAGGCCCGCCTGGACACCGGCCCGGTACACCGGCACGAGGCAGGCCACGTACGCCGTGTGTGGCTGTAGCCGGCGGGGACACACCAGTCGGGACAGGGTCAACTCGGGTGAGCGCCCGTCCAGCGCCTGCTGTGGCGTGACGGCGCCCCCGGTGATCTGGGCGTGGGCCCACGCCCACGACTCGGTCAGGTCCGGCAGTTCGTCTCGGGCGTCGCCGGCGGTCAGGCGCAGCGACGGCAGCGGCCGGCGCGGGTCCGCCACGATCTGCGTGACCTGCCGCCGCAGCACCACCAGCGCCAGCCAGGGGCGCAGTCGGTCGCCGCCGGGCTGCGGGCTGAGCAGCCACGGC
The DNA here is from genome assembly GCF_040679695.1 of Micromonospora sp. NPDC052213. Taxonomy (NCBI): domain Bacteria; kingdom Bacillati; phylum Actinomycetota; class Actinomycetes; order Micromonosporales; family Micromonosporaceae; genus Micromonospora; species Micromonospora sp. NPDC052213. The sequence goes on along the minus strand of NZ_JBFAVI010000007.1, from coordinate 35,051 downwards.
AGCTCCGGGGCGTCGAACTCCACCAGCGGAAAGTAGTTGGGCTCGAAGTCGGTGGTTCCCGGTCGGGGTTCCCGGCGGATGATCTGGCTGGTGTCCAGTCCGACCACGTCGCCCGGGCCGTACAGGCGCACCGTTCGGCTGATGTCTTCGGTGCCGGACTGTCCTTGGGCGACGGTGAGGGTCACGGGCAGCCGCACCGCCGCGTCATCGGCCGGCGGAGCGTTGTGGGTGGGGATGGCTGCGGCGAGCCCTTGCCGGGACCAGGCGAGGAATCGGTAACTGCCCGCGGGGTCCGTCATGCCAACTCCAGTTCCTCGGCCCGTACGATCTGCAACTCGTCCCGGTCGGTCCGGCCGCGCACGCATTCCGCAGCGGCGGTGTAGCTGCCGTCGAGCCCGTCCAGCGGGACCGGGGTGAGCGTGTCCCGGTCGACCACCACGTAGGTCGGGTCGGCCACGGCCGGTCCCGGTACCGGGGGTGCGAACTTCGCCCGCCCCTGCTCGCGGGACGGCGCCGTGCCGGCGGGTCCGTGCTGGGCCAGAGCGGCCACCTCCCCGTCACCGGGCGCGTAGCGCTCGTCGAGCCGTTCTGCGCTGGGCTGGTCGACGTCGAGGATGACCGACTGTTCGTAGTCCAGCGGCATGTCCTGGACGTATCCGACGGCGATTGCGGTGTCGGGGGCGAGGTGGACACCGGAGATCATCCGCTCGTACGCGGGGCTTGCCAGTTTCTCGGCGTCACTCATCTGCCGGAACTGCGCGGGTGCGAAGTACTCGGTGGCGACGCCGACGATGTCCAGTCCGTCGGCGGCCACGATCGCGAAGCGGTCGTGGTCCTTCGGGGGAACCGAGCCGAACAGGCCGAGGGTGCGCTGCAGCGGCACCAGCTGCTGGGAGACCGTCAGGGTGCCCAACGGATGCGCGGTCAGTTCGCCGTCACCGGCACCGTCGCGCAGGACCACCAGCCGGCCGCCCTGTGGTGGCAACTGCGCGCTCCAGTTGGCGTCGGCGGTGAGGCTGTCGCGCAGGATCGGCCACACCTGCTGCCGTGCGATGGCCGGTACGTCCTGTGTCCTGCCGAACTGTGCCCGGAACGGCAGCGAGAAGCTCACGAAGAAGATCTTGAAGGTGGCCTCGCCCCAGATCACCCAGGGTGATGGTCCGGTGAGGTGCACGTGGATGTTCAGGCCCATCAGGGTGGTCGCGCCGCGCTTGAGGGCGAGTTGCGCGTAGATCTCCGCGAGCAGCCGGAACGGCGTGAACTGGATGAGGGTGTCGAATCCGAGGTTGCCTTCGAGGCTGAACCCGCCGACCTCCACAGCCAACTCGAGCCGGGCGCCCACCTGGACCGTGTTGGACGTCAGCGCGAAGTACGTCTCCATGCGCAGCCGCGGGTTCTGACCCGTCGAGAGGGCCAGGGTCAGCCGGCGCAGCGCCGGGAAGCCGGGCGGGGGCGTGTACGCGGGATGGAACCCGCCCAGCGCCATGGCGAAATCCGGGTTGGTGCCCCAGTTCGCTCGCGCCGCCATGTCACCGGTCAGCGCGAACGGGCCGACCATCGAGTCGTACAGGGTAGCGTCGACGGAGAGTTCACCGCGGTCGAAGTCGACGACACCGACCACGTCGAGGTTGATGGCCACGATGGGGTGGTCGGGGTCGGGCAGCGCGGCCCGGATCCGGCCGAGGACGATCAGCCGCACCGGCGACGGCAGCTCCAGGATCAGCGCGAGTTCGATCGTGACCAGCGTGACCGGGGCGCCCCACCCGATCTGCGCCATCGGGCCGAACACGTGCTGGCCGCCTGCGGGCGGGAACACCGACTGGAGGGCGGTGACGATCTGGGGGGCGCGCGGTGTCGGGTCGTCCGGGGAGAACAGGATCGCGTCGAGGGTGCGGTTGCGAACCCCGGCGCGCAGGACGTCCACGGCCACGGTGCGGTTGATGCCCAGCAGGCCACCGACCCCGTTGAGGCTGAACCCGAAACCCAACTGGATCGGGGTGAAACCGGACGCCTGGACGATGACCAGCAGCGAGACGCCCGGCGATCCGTCCGGCAGGCGGGTGGTCAGCAGTCCGACCGCGTTGAGGGTGATCTTCTCGAACTGCAGGCGCAGTCCACCGGCGTACTGCTGCTTCACCGGGTCGAAGAAGAGGAAGCCGCCGCCGGAGACGGCGGGAGCGTCGATCGCCACCACGATCTCGGTGGGCGGGACGAACACCAGCGCGCCGTCGGCGCCCACGGCGAGGCCGAAGCGGCCGGCCCCCAACGTCACCGGCCCGAGTCTCGCGACCAGCGTGTCCCGCACCCGGACGCCCCCGGCCGGCATGATCAGTGAGCCGTCCGAGCCGATGCCGAACTCGTCGAACTCGACCGTCGGCCAGATGATCGCGGGTTCACCGAACCGTACGCTCACGACTCCGGAGAACAGGAAACGCACGACGCCGTCGGCGACCTCGATGCGCAGGGCCCGGAGTCCGAGCCTGGCCACGTCGGCCAACTCGACGGAGACGAGGTCGCGCGGATCGTCGGAGGCGCCGGGCGGCTGGGCGGCGGACAACGCGCCGCTCAGCCGCCGGCCGGCGGCGAACCCCACGTCGACGGCGACCCACTTCTCCTCGCCGGCCTGCTCCAACGGCGTCAGCCGCAGGTCGACACCGAACCGCGCGGTCCGCGCCGTGTTGCGGTGGATGTCGAGTTCGAAGGTACGGAAGCGGTACCGGAATCCAAACAGAGTGCCGGTAACAGGGTGCTGCGCGTCGGAGCTGGCGCTGAGCCGGCCGGTGAACCCGTCGGCGTCGATGGCGGCCTCGCTCAGCTCCAGGCGCAGTTCCGCCCCCGGGTCGCTGTGCAGGTACTCGTTGGGCAGGGTGACGGAGAGCACGTCGATCGCCAGGCCGTGGAAGTCCGGGCGGTCGCTCAGCCAGCCCGGCGGGTCGATCCCACCGAAGACGGGCCGCACGTCGTGGGCCTCGACCACGATGTCGGTGTCGGCGACGTACGCCGGTGCCAGTGAGGCGCCCTCGAAGCGCTCGAGAGTGAAGCCGTCGGCGGACACCCGCAGATCGGCGGTGATGGTGATCGAGGCGGGGTCGCCGGTTGCCACGTCACGCAGGATGTCGCCGCGCAGCCGCAGCCCCAGGGTCACCTCCTCGAGCAGGATCGACGGCTCGGCGCCGATGGTCACGGTGGCCCGCACCCCGGTCCAGCCGACTCCGGCCGAGCCCAGCACCAGGGCGATCGCGTCGGTGCCCGGCGGGGTGAGCGCCAACTCGCCCTCGAAGGCCAGCTCGAAGGCCACCACCAGCGCGGTGTCGTCGAACGCGGCGTCGGCGCTGAGGTAGTAGATGCCGTCGAAGGCGTCGGCCGGCAGCATCGAGACCAGCGGGAAGTCCGTGGCGGCGAGCGCCTCGCCGAGCGGGTACAGCGCCCGACCGTCCACCGATATGGCCATGCTCATTCCGTCCAGTTCGCGGTGGTCCAGATGGCCTGTTCGTCGCCGTGCCACTCGATCCGTCGGCTGCCGGCAGGTCCTTGGATGGCGCAGTTGCGTTCGCCACCCTGATCGATGATCCGGATGGCGGTGACAACACCGCCGGTGCGTACGTAGCGAAGGAAGACCGGCGAATGGCCGTATTCGTTCATGGCGTGGGCGGTGGCACTGGTCTGGGTGGCCTTGATGCCCTCGAAGTCGGCGTCGTCGTACCAGAACTGCAGCACCGCTCCCGGCTCCAGCCCGGTCAGCATGTCGCCGACGATCCGGTCGAAGTAGGCGTCGTCGGTCTCTCCGGCGTTGCGGGTCGGGTCGAGGTGATAGCCGGCGGCCAGGCCGGTGGCCACCAGCGCGCCCGCGCCACCGCGTCCGACGTGGACGGTGGGGAAGTTGCGCTTGGCGCCGGCGGCGTGGAACAGGTCGATTCGGCTCTGCCACAGGTGGTAGGCCATTTCGCCGCCGTCGAAGACGGTGGTGCGGTTGGTGCTGCCGCCGATGGTCTGCGCCGGCACCGGGTCGGGGAAGAACGCCTGCAGCACCGGGATCATCCGCGGCGCCCCGACAGCTGGGTCGCTGTTCGGCAAGGGCTGGTTGTTGCGCAGGATATTGGCTCGGGCGGGCACCGCAGCCCAGGCGTCGTTGATCAGCCGGACCGTGTCCGCGTTGGTGGCGCTGCGCCCGAAGTTCAACCGGCCACCACAGATGCGGTTGTCCACGAGCGCCCGCACGGAGCGCCGCATCGACATGAACGTGCAGCGGTAACCGCCGGGTCGATCGCGGGGCTCGACCAGCATCGCCTCCCGCATCCGCAGCCGAAGCTGTACGTGCGGGGTGGGCGTGGCGGCGAGGTCCACGGCGATCGGCGTGTTCCCCGCCGGCAACCGCCATACGTCGGGGGCGGCGCCGTCGATCCATCTCATACCGCCGACGATCGAGAGGCGGATGTCGGTCACCGGCGCGTCGGCGGGGTAGCTCCAGAAGAACATGCCGTGCGCCGGCAGCCGTTGGGTCGCCAGCTCGGTGTCCGCGGCGTCGGCCACGCGTACCCGTTGGGCGGGAAAGTGGACCGAGCAGTCGGCGACCGGTTTCCAGACCCGGGTGAAGCGAACCGCACGATAGACCGGTGTGGTGCCGCCGGTCGCCAGGACCGCATCCGGCACGGCCGCGCCCACGGCGCCGTCGGTGAGCTGCGGGCGCAGCACCCGTAGCACGTGGCGGGCGGGGATGACGCCATTGGCGGCATGGGCGGGGTCGTCGAGTTCGGCGCCCGGGGTGAGCGCGTCGAACTCGCTCGACGAACCGTCCTTCGGGGCGGGCCGACTCGCCATCGTGATCCGCAGCGCGACGTTCGACTGCGCGTCAACGGGATGCACGGTCGGCATCGCGTTGGCGATCCGGTCGTCGGCCGCAGCCGAGGCCCCGGGACGCAGGACCGGCTCGTAGCGTCCCTCGAGGAATCGCGCGACGGCGTGCTGCGCCCAGTTGGCGTGGGTCGGTGGGATGGACGGCGTGCCTCCGACGCGACCCCGGCGCAGCGCCGTCCGTAGCGTGTTGAAGAGGAATTCCTCGGAGATGCGGACCGGCCCGTACCACACGACGGCCGGCAGGATCTCAAGGCCGCCACGCACGGCGGGGTCGTTCATCGCCTTGGCGGCCTCGAGATCCACCGCGACCCGGATCGTGCCGACGGTACGCCACTTGGCGTACTCGGCGGAGGTGAACTGCACGGCGCTGGGCTCCGGGGTGATCCCCGGTGCCGCCGGATCGGGGATGAAGCGCAGACGCCCCGGAAACAGCGGCCGAACCTGCGGCAGTGGTGACCCGGCCGTCAGCCGGAACGCCAACTGCATCGCCTGCGGAAATGGGCCGCCGGCGACCGGGGCGGCGGCGAAGGCGACATCGGAGGCAGTGAGTGACGGCGCAGTGATCCGTCCCTGATCGGCTGCGGAGAACGGGAACAGAAGGAAGCCGCCCCTGATCGGCATGTATGCCCCTTCCGTGCCACGCTGGCGTGAGGTGATCCCGTTCTGTGATCGTTCAGGTGGCCGTGATCAGCTGTCAAGACAGCCGATCGTTCCGCAGATATCCGACGCAACGATGTGCTTGCGGAGCCTAAGATGCGGCTCCGTCTCTCCATCGTCGACGCCTCGGACCTAAGCGGTCAGTCGCTCCCTCCGTCGAATAGCCATCTTGGAGGGAAGCCGAGTTCCGGCGAATTCTGGGCATCTTTCCTGACCACTGCGTGTTTTCCGAGCGCCGAGGTCTCCCTCGAACCCACGGAGTGCGGATCCAGGTACAGCGACGACCAAGGCGGCACGACAAGCAACTGCGCAACTTTTAGGGGCTACGATCCACGTCAATCAACGGCGTGCAGATGGAACGGTCCGTCCAAAATCGCCAGGGCAAAGCTCCGAAACCGATGAGCCATTTCCAACCTGATGGTGCAGGTCAGTGGCGCGCGAACTCAACGACCAACTGTCCGACCGGCAGCGGTTCCTGCTGTTCAGCAAGGGCGACCGGCTCCTGGCCCGGTGCGACGAGATCCTGACCGAGCACGAGATCCTCGTCGAGCGCCTGCACGCCGGTGACGCCGACGGGTTCACCGACGTGCTCCGCCAGCACCTGGCCGAGACCTTCATCCCGCAGTCCGCCAGCGGTTACCAGCGTGGATCGCACACGACGAGGTATCCATCGCGTTCGGTGATCAGGTCGGACTTCGGGCGGTCCGGCAGCGCATGCCCCAGATCGCCGGACCGAACCTCTCCGATCCACTGATCATGCTGGTACTCGTGGTTGATCAGCGCGGTCAGCAGCGTCTTGGCCACGATGGTGAGCTGCTGGGGCGCGCCGACGCGGCCGTCGCGGATGGCGCCGACGCGGCAGTGGACGCTGTCGGCCACATCGGCGCGGAACGCGGCCAGCCGGCTCAGGTCCGGCAGCCGGCCACGGCCCGGTTCCGGGTTCGCGGAGTCCATCACCGGGTCGAGTTCCGGGTCGGGGCTCGGCTCGGCGGCGGTCAGGTTGCGGATCATGAAGTGGGCGACGTGCGCCTGGTGGCCCAGGTGCCAGCCGATCGCGCTGAAGTTCTCGTGCGGACGCCATGCCACCTCGTCGGCGCTCAGGTCGGTCCAGAGCCGGTCGGTGTAGGCGCGGGCGCGATCGTACTCGCGCAGCAGATCCGGAATCTCGAACATGTCGTGGTCATCCAATGCTGGCTTGGAGGGCGGTCAGCACGGCGCGGGCGGCCTGTTCGCCGGCGTGGAGCGCGCCTTCGATGTGGCCGGCGTGATCGGGAGCGGTCTCGGTGGAGGCCCAGTGCAGCCGTCCGCTCAGGGCTGGACGCCGGTAGCGGGGGTGCCCGAAGAGCCCGTAGTCCATCCGCTGCTCCGCCCCGGGTGGGGAGGTCCACCGCTCGGCATTCCAGTCCTGGACGTGCAGCGTCTCGGGCCGGACGGCTTCCGGGCCGAACATGCGGGTGAGCTGAGCGGTCACCGCGGCCTCGAAGCCGGGGTGCAAGACGGCGGCGGGGGCAAAGCCGAACAGCGCGGCGCGGGAGCCGTCCGGGCCGGACATATCGTGGATCTCGCGCAACGGTCCGGTCCGGCTGATCGCCGCGCCGGCAAGTCCCTTCGTACGCCAGAACGGGGTGCGATAGCAGGCGACGACCTTGGCGACGGCACCCATCCACACCGGAGTGGCTTCGGCTATGCGGAGCAGATCGGCGTCAAGTCCGTCGTGGAAGTCGATGCGGGCCACAGCAAGCGCGGGCGGGACCGCGAGAACGACCTGCCGGGCGCGCAGGGTCTCGGACGCCGCGCGCAGTTCGACGGTATCGCCGTCGAGGCGGATGCCGGTGACCGGGATCGACAGACGCAGCGCCGTTTCCGGAAGCTGGGCGGCAAGACCCGCGGCCAGGGCGTTGGCGCCGGGACCGAAACGGTAGGCGACCACGTCGATCGGGTTGCCGGCAAGGCGCCGGGTCCCGGTGTGGTCCTGCACGATCGCGTCGCCGAAGCGATGCTGGTCGAAGACCGGGACGCCGAGCCGGGCGACGAGGTCGGCGACCCGGTGTTCGCCGTCCCAGAACCAGGTGGCGCCCAGGTCGTACCCCTCAGTCGTGGCCAACCGGCCACCCACCCGGTCGCGAGCCTCCACGCAGATCGCGTCGAGACCGGCCGCGCGCAGCGCGGTCGTCGCGGTGAGCCCTGCTGCGCCGGCACCGATGACAACGACGTCGTTCATGGGGTCAGCACCATCCGGAATCGGGCGTCGCCCGCCTGCTGGACCTGGAGGGCCCGCTCGGCCTCGGCCAGCGGCAGCGTCTGCACCAGCGGGCGGACCCCAGTGGCGACCGCAAAGCGCATCGCCTGTTCGGTGTCGGCCGGGCTGCCGGTCAGGTGGCCGGTGAGGCTACGGGCGTGCATGACCAGCTTGACCATCGGCAACTGCACGGCGGTCGTGTCGAACCCGGCGACGGTGAGCCGGCCGTGCGGGGTCAGCCCATCGATCAGGCTCGTGAGCTGGCTGCTGCTGGCGGCGGCGGAGACGATCAACCGAGCCCCACCGAGGTCACGCACCGCGGTGCCAGGATCCTGGGCACGGGCGTCGATGTAATGGTGGGCGCCCAGGTCCTGGGCCGCCTGCCGCTTGTCCTCGCCGCGGCCGATCGCGATGGTCTCATAGCCCATGGCCGCGGCGAACTGCACGGCGAGATGTCCGAGCCCGCCGATCCCGGCCACCGCGACCCGGTCACCGGGCCGGGCGCCGCCGTGCCGCAGTGCGTTGAAGACGGTCACCCCGGCGCAGCCGAACGGCGCCGCCTCGACAGCGGTCAGCCCGTCCGGGATCCGCGCGAGGGCTGCGGCCGGGACGGTAATCGTGCTGGCCCACCCGCCCGGGTAGGACAAGCCGGGCACCTGCCGGTCCGGGCAGTGCACCACATCGCCGGTGCGGCAGGCCGTGCAGTGCCCACAGCTGCCACCGAACCAGCCGACGGCCACCCGCTCCCCCACCTGCCAGCCGGCCACCTGCGGGCCGACCTCGGCGATCACCCCGGCGACCTCGTGCCCCGGAATGATCGGGAAACCTCCCCCGGGCGTACGGTCGGCAATCGTGCCGGCGTCCGCGCCGCAGATGCCGGTCGCCTCGACGTCGATCCGCACCTCGCCGGACGCCGGCGTACGCGGACGCACCGGGGCGATTTCCGGCCGGGCGCCCGGTTCCGTCACCTGGACGGCCACATGTGCATTTCTGGAATCAGGCACAGCATTAAAGTAGAAACGAGCCGCGGTCGCCGGAAGAACAGAATGATGAATGGGGCTATAAGCGATCGCTATAGGTTCGCACGCTATAAAGTCTGCTCATGAGTGACCGGCTGAGTGTCGAAGGGCTGCGCTACGCGCAGGCGGTGGCGGAGACGGGGTCGTTCAGCGCGGCCGCCCGGGCGTACGGCGTGAGCCAGCCGGCCCTGTCCAACGGCGTCGCGAAGCTGGAGGAGAGTCTCGGCGAGCGCCTGTTCGAGCGATCCCCGCGCGGCGTGACGCCGACTGCCTTCGGCGCGCACATCCTGCCGCTGGTGGAGCGGGCCCTCGCCGGGCTCGACACGGTCACCGCCGAGGCACGCCGGTGGAACACCCCGCCCGACGACGTCCTGCGCATCGGGGTGTCCCCGCTGATCAACCCGAAGGTGGTCGCCGCCGCCTACAGCGCGGTGTGCGGCCTCGACACCTCGCCGAGCTCGCGTCAACTGGTGCTGCGCGAGACCGACATGGCCGACCTGCGCGACGGCCTGACCGCCGGCGAGCTGGACCTGATCCTCATCCCGTCGGTCGCGCCGTTGCCCCGCTACCAGCAGCGGATCATCGGATCCGAGCCGATGGTGCTGGTCGACTCCCGCGCCGCCGACGACGCCCCGCTCGAGCTGACCGAGATCGGCGGCAAGCAGCTGATCATGGTGCCTGACACCTGCGGCCTGACCTCGTTCACCCGTGCCCTGTTCGCCTCGCATGAGCTGCCGATACGCGTCTACCCGGGTGAGGCGGCCAGCTACCGGGTCCTGGAGGAATGGGCGCAACTCGGGCTCGGGTCCGCGGTGCTGCCGGAGTCGAAGCTGGCCGACCCGAACGCGAAACGCCGACCGCTGCACGACGAGGGCCACGAGGTGGAGATTTTCTATGCCGCGGTGTGGGATCCCCGCTCGCCGCAGGCACTCGAGCTGCAGACCCTCGCCGACCGCCTCGCCGACGCCGTGTAGCCATACGAGTTCGGTATACCGGCATTCGCCATCGAGCTCTACCGGCCGCCGTGGTCACGCCATAACGTCGGTCCCAGCAGAAAACGGCCGACGAAATAGCAGTGAGGGAATTGGCATGGCTTTCCTGGAGATCACTCTGACCATCAACGAGGCCGACCGCCCGGTGGCGGCAGGCATCTACCAGCAGTACAAGCAGCCGTTCCTCGACACCGTGCCAGGGGCGACCAGCAAGCAGCTGCTGGTACGCGCCGAGGACGTCCAAGTACTGCACGGCTTCCAGACCACGGCCGCCGCGCAGGCGTACCTGTCCAGCGACCTGTTCACCAAGGACGTGGTCGCCGGACTGTCGCCGCTGCTCAAGGCCGAGCCGGAGATCCGGATCTACGAGACCGCCTGATCCGGCCTCAGGTCGCCTTCGTGGGAGCCTCGATCGCGATCCCACGACCACTGCCGCCGCTGGTGCTGGCTCTCTGCTCCTCGGTGTTGTATGCGTCAACGCCGTGGCTCGGTACCGCGCGGAGAAACTGGACGAACGGTTAGCGCAGATCACGGGAGCCAGCAGGAGAAACCGGATCAGCCCTTCGGTGCCGCGCTGTGACGATCGGGTCCTCGGCCCCATCCGTTACTCGCCACGATCTCGCGAGTCCGGGCAGGCAGGTCGACGGGCGCGTCGCCGTCGTCGCTACGGTTGAAGACGGTTCGCCTTGAGCATCTGATCAGCGGCATCGACATGACCGTCGGCTTCCAGCACTTCGGCCAGGTCCAGTCGTCCGACTTCGTCGTACGGCGAGGCCTTGCATGCTGTCTCTGCAGCCCGTATGGGACGCCCAGCAGCCACCCGGTTCAGGTGCGATGGGCACTCCGTTACGGGGAACGGCCTCCTCGGCCGGCATGGTCGTCGGCCGTGTCATCGGATCACCACCTTCGCCGCTGTTCGCCGACAGCGTGGTGCTGCCCGACCGGTGACCGGACCGGGTACACCCGCTGAAGCTGGGCGGATCGCCGACGCCCTACTGGTGGACCTCAACGGAGCCACCCATCACGACGCCGCGTCACTGCCGACCCAGGCGGCACAGAAGGAGCCGCACCGGGCGGCCGTCAGGAAAGGACGGCGTTCACGACCTCGGTGGCCCGCCACTCATGCTGGGCGTACAGCCACCCGAACGCAGACACCTGCACCGTCTGCGCGGCGACGGTCAGCGGGAGGTCCTGCCAGCCGGGGACCTCCAACAGGGCGGTGAGGAACTGCCGGGTGGCGTACTCGGGCTTCATCAGGTCCGAAACAGCGCCCCAGCCGGTGCTCGGCCGCTGCTGGAAGAGCCCGACCGAGTCGTGGTCCCAGCCGATCGCCTGGTGCGGATAGTTCTGCGACTCCGGCAGCACGCCGCTGGCGTAGTTGTACAGGTTGCTCTCCTGCATCGCCGTGGCCACCGCGATGACGAGCGCCTGGCGGGGGACGCCCATCTTCTGCCCGGTGCGGACGATCGTGGTCGCGTTGTCCATCTGCGCCTTGTCCAGCCCGGCGACCGGGGTGATCGGCTTCGGCTTCGACTTGGGCTTCGCGGTCGCCGTGGCCGAGGGGGTGGGCTCGGCCGTCGGTGACGGGGAGCTTGAGGGGGCCGGGCTTTCGGTGACCGGGGTGGCGGACTCGCGGGCCATTCCGCGGGAGGCGGCGTCGGCTTCCGCCCGCTGGGCGATCTCGGCGCGCTGGTCGGGGGCTGGTGACTGGTCGGCGGGATTGGCGGGAATCAGGGTGAAGCCGACCAGGCCGAGGCAGCAGGCCGCACCGCTGACGATCGCCATCCGGTTCCGGCGCCGCCGGCCGGCCCGGTTATCGAGACCGGCGAGGCCCGCGAGCCGCGACACGGTATTGGAGAGTCGGGGCCTGAATCCGCTGGCTGCCTGATCGGTGTAGGTGCCATCGTCCGAACGGTCAGCCGGTCCGCCGAGGCCGTGATGGTCGTCGAGGTTGCCGTCGTTACGCATCCGACGAGGCTAGGCATGAGCTACGGCAATTACACACGGTGATCATGTGGCTCTGGCCACACTTTGCCCGGCGACAACCGGAGCCTCGTGGCCGCTCCGGCGGCGAGGAGGAGCATACGGGCTATCCAGGCAAACCGGCTATGCCCCTGGCGCGTCGCATGATGGGGCAGGAACCACCGCAGGAGGCGAAGCGCCTCCAGATGATCGACTAACTCATCCTTTCGGCTGATATCAGGGTTCGACCGGTCACGACAAGACCGACACGGTGTCTTGCGTCGGACGCCGGTGAGGACGAGTCGACCAGTGACGGACAGGACGCCGAGCAAGCCGGCGGCGATGGCGGCGAAGGTGGCGGAGTAGCCGCGGCTGATGAGGTAGCTGACCAGGTGGACGCCGATGGTGCTGGTGGCGGCGCCCGTGGGCGATGAGAGCGGCGGCGAGGGTCCATAGCCGGGGGGTCGCACGTCGCGGCGAGTGCCGCGACGCGTCGCAGGGTGTGTCCGGTCGCGCGCGAAGCTGGGTGTCCTGACATGCGACGGTTTACGGATGGTGAAGCATGTTCGACTGAGCCGCAGGCGCGCATGGCGTCGCGCTCATCGCAAGAACAGGGCAGGCGTGCAGGACCACGGGAATCGGTACCGTCGCGGACTCCGCGCTCGTGGAAGATCCAGTCGTGCTCGGCGAAATCACCTGTCCGTCCGGCGAGCTCATCCTGGTGGACGGCCGCTACCTCGGGCTCTGATCGGGCGACCGTTCCCCGGAGGAAACTCGCGGACCGGGTGCCGTCGCCGCGGTTGATTTCCAAGTCGTTGGCCGCGACGCGGAGACCGCGGCTAGTGTGCCGCACTGGGGCGGGTGGCAGCTCGGGAAGATCGACCATCTTGCCGTGCAGGAGTGGGTGACCGAATTGGGAAAGCGGGTCGCGCCCGCCACCGTCGCCTCGTGCTTCGGCCTGTTCTCCATCGATGCGGTTGAGGCTCAGCCACGGTTACGGGATCGGCGGACCGCCCAGACCCCGCCAACGATCGCCGCAGCAGTCGGCAAGAGGCAGCAAAGCGTCAGGACGAACAGATGCCACGGCTTGAGAGCTCCCATGGCTGAGAGGTTAGGCACCCCTTGCCAACACCGCTGTCCCTGCGAGCCTCAGTTTGGAAGAGCGCGCTCAACGGGCCGTGATGCCCGAAACGCCTGCGGGCGGTGGCAGAGCCCCATGCCGCTCGTGCCCGCTCATGACCGCTGCGCGCCACGGTTACTGGCCCGTGGATGGCCCGCGTCGGCACGAGCGGGCTACCTGCCCATCGGATAACTTGCCCTATGCCCGTCATCGATCTGAGTGCGCCGGCCCGCCCCCCGACGCCCCGCAGGACGACAAACCCGCGGCTCGTGGCGGCGCTGGCAGTCTTGGGGCTCGGGTGCCTCAGCGGGGAGCCGGTGAACCCGCCGCAGCTTGCCCCTGAGATACGGTGCGAGTCATGGCAGGAATCCATTGCGGGTGAGGCTCCGGTAGGAGGTGCCCCACCAGGGGCGCCCTCGAGAGTGCGCGTAGTGGCCGTTGTGGATGGTCAAACCGGATGTGTCGTTTCGGTGCACCAGTGGAGTGAACCGAAGTTGCTGGTCCAGCCCGGGGATCACGGCCTGATCGCCATCGTCAAGATGGACGGCGAACACGAACGGGGGCGCTGGTCGGTGCTGGTGTCGGGCAAGCCACTGGGCGAGGAACTCGTGCGGTGGGACGGTGACGACCTGGACGCCGGGCTGTCGCGGGTGATGGCCAGGCTTCGGGAGCGGGTTCCGGGACTGCTCGACTGAGCGAGGGCCTCGGCGTCGCTGCCCCTGCCTGAAGCCCATCTCCGTCGATCGTCAGGTCTGCGCACGCGTTCGCCACGTTCCTCCTCGACCAGGGCGAGGAGCTGTGGACGGTGATGGAGTTGCTCGGGCACTCCACGATTCGAATGAGGGCCGACACCTACGGGCACGTCCTGCCGGCTCGGGCTCGCCAGGCTGCCTCGGCCATCGACCGGGTCCTGGGCGAGGGAACGGCGTGACCACTCGGCTGTACGAATGGCTGTACTCGGGGCCGAGATCAACCAAGGAAAGTGCTGGTGGAGCCCAGGGTGCTCGAACCCCTAACCCCTGCCTTGCAAAGGCGGGTGACGGACGCTGAGCGTCATCGGCAAGCGGCAACGCCAGTCGTCTTTCACTCAGCGCCCGTCGTCCTCTGTCAACACTTACCAACGGATGTCACCGCTTCTGCTGACTTCCCGCTGACGCTCCGGCGAGTTTGACCCCTTCGTCCCGAAACCATCGCGATGGGTTGACCTGCCTAAGCGCCGGGGTTGAGCTGCTGCGATAGTCCACTGACGTCCATGGCCGTCCGTGCTGTGGCGTCGTGGTTGTCACTCACCCGGCAGGCCTCACGTGTAGACGCCGCGTCCATAGTCGTCGGCCGAGACCGTGAAGTCGTCGGGCCTCGTCGCCGCAGTAGCTCGTACCCGCTCCTGGAAGATGTCGATGGCGCGAGCATGGGTGGTCTCCTCAGCTTCGCGTATCGCCTCAGTAGATCGCTACCTGCGGGACAGCGTCATCTCTGTCGGCCTTTAGTGCCGTCCGAGGACCTCGGCGATCCGCATGAACCCGTCTGTGCCGTGGCCCAGTCCGATGACCCGGCGGGCCATGCCTTCGGCCGCACGCATTACGCCGGCGTCAATGCCGTGAGCCTCGGACGTGTGGACGATATGGGCCATGGACGACACTGCGGAGGTGATCGGGTTTCCCTCGCCGGAGAAGCTGTCCCTGTCCACTTCCTCCGCGGCCTCCTCGAAGATGGGTGGGAGGATCGCGCCGATGCCCTTGGCGAAGGGTGCCAGGTCCCGAGCCGTGACACCCTCCGCCTTCGCCACCGCTAGTGCGTGCGCGTAGCCCGCCATCGCGGTCCAGAAGATGTCGAGCAGTGCGATGTCGTACGCCGCCGCGCGGCCGATCTCCTCGCCGAGGTGGGTGTGGGTGCCGCCCAGCGCGTTCAGCACCGGCTGATGCTCCCGGTAAAGGTCATCGGGACCGCTGTAGATGACCACCGCGTCCGCGGTTCCAATGGTGGTGATCGGCGTCATGATCGCACCGTCTAGGTACCGGATGCCGTGTCCAGTCGCCCACCGCTCGGTGTCGCGGGCCCGGTCCGGGGTGTCGGCCGTCAGACTGACGAGTGTGCGCCCCTTGAGGGCATCGGTGACCTCGTCGCGTCGCAGGATGGCGTCCGACGCGTCGTAGTTCACCACGCAGACCAGGGTCAGCCTGCTTGCGGCGACCGCCTCTTCGGCCGATCGGGCGCTGATTGCGCCCCGCTCGACCAGCTCCCGATCCCTGCCCGGCGTCCGGTTCCATACGGTCGCCTGCAGGCCGGCGTTTAGAAACGCGCCGGCCAGGGTCCGGCCCATCGGTCCCAGACCGAGCACTGTGACAGACTTTTCGGCGTATGAGGTCATGACTCAACTCCCGTGAACATGTAAAAATAGAACGAATGGGATGAAGATGACGCGCAATCGTGCCCAGGACTTGAACGTCTGCGGAGTGACGGCCGCGATCGCCGTGATCGATGGCAAGTGGAAGACGGCGCTGCTCTGGCTGCTGGAATCCGGTCCGTGCCGTCCCGGAGAGCTGCGCCGGCAGCTGCCGGGCCTCACGGAGAAGGTGCTGACTCAGGCGCTCCGAGAGATGGAGGCCGACGGGCTGGTGCACCGGGAGGCGTACGAGGTGCTGCCGTTGAAGACCGAGTACTCCCTGACCACGTTCGGCCGCGAACTCTCCGAGGCATTGGCCCCCGTTTCTGACTGGGGCCACCGCCGCCTAGCCAAACTTGCCCAGGCCCACCCGGCCTCCTGATACATCTGCCAACTCCTCACCACCCAGATCTGACAGCCTCGCGACCGCCCATAACCAGATTCGCCGCGGCGCTACCTGGCGACAAGTACCCACAAAAAAGTGGCTAGGGCCGGCGGTGACTCGCCCTACGGCGCGGCGGTGCGACGGTCTCCGCACCCCTCCCTGCCGACTACCGGCCCACGCACCTCGACCACACTCGGCGCTAGCGTGCGCGGCGGCCCCCGGCTCCCCGCTATCCGCGTCGCTGCCGGGCGCGTTGCATTGCGGCGTGGGAGCGACAGGAAAGCGACCGGCGCGCGCCCAAGCGGCGGCGCAGCAAAGCCGTTTCGACCAAGCGTGACGAGAGTGCCGACGCAGCTGACAACTCGTAGCCATCCCTGGGGTGCAGGGCGGCGTGGGGCCGGAGAGGGTGTGCTCGGCCGCCGTCGGCCACCCGGCGACGGCGAGGGCATCAGCGAGCACCTGGCGGCGAGCCTCGTCCCAGGTCGCCGAGCAGGTCAGCACCGCCGGGCACTGAAAGTTAACGGGGGACACTGCTTCGGCGCGACCCTCGCGCTGTACGCATTGGCGCATGTGCCCGAGTTGGCAGCCGCCGTCGCGCACGGTCCGACCGCCTCGCTTGGATCACCACCGCCACCGCCCCGGCGAGCACCGGTGGCTGCTCATCCGCCGCAACCGCACCACCACAGAGTTGGCCTTCCACCTGTGCTGGTCACCGACACCGGTGCGGCTCGCTACCACTTGCGGCCGGATCTCGCTCCGCCCGCGACTGTCGCCGCAGTAGACCGGGATCACCAAGCGTCCTCGTCCCGGTCGCGCCGCAGATTCTGGTCCCGGCACCGAAGGTGGCCTTTTGGACCTTGTTCATTTGTGACGACGCATCTTGCATATTGATTGATGCACTCCGATACTGACGAAAGCGTGTCAGGAGGACGACATCGACTGACCAGCCGATGCGTCACCTAACGGCGTCTCACAGGGGCCACCACCCATCTGGTCCTATCACTCCGAGGAGGAGACAGTGAGCCTCACACCCGCGCCATCCCGCCGCCACATCCTCCGATCCAAGCTGCTCGCCGTAAGTGTCGGTCTGCTCGCCACCGCCGCTTTCGCGCCGGCGACGACCGCAGCGGCCTCCCCCCAGGTCTACAGCGCCAGTCAGCTCGCCACCGTGAACGACGCGGTGCAGCGATCGGGCGTCGAAGGCATCGCCTGGCATGTGGACGCGACGTCCGGCCGCGTCGTCGTGACCGCCGACAGCACCGTCTCTCGTACCGAGATCGCGAAGATCAAGCAGAGCGCCGGAGACAAGGCTGGCGCGATCCGGATCGAGCGCGCCCCAGGCGTCTTCACCCCCCTGCTGTCCGCCGGTAACGCCATCTACGGCGGCGGGTACCGGTGCTCGCTCGGCTTCAACGTCGTCAGCGGCAGCACCTACTACTTCCTGACCGCCGGGCACTGCGGGGACGTGGCCGACACCTGGTACACCAACTCCAGCCAAACCACGCTCATCGGCCCGACCATCGGCTCCAGCTTCCCGGGCAACGACTACGCGCTGGTGCGCTACGACAACACCTCGCTCACCCACCCCGGCGGGTTCACCGTCGCGGACGCCTTCGTCGGTGAGTCCGTCACGCGCACCGGGTCGACCACCGGCACCCACAGGGGTACCGTCACCGCGTTGAACGTCTCGGTCCGCTACGTCGGCAAGGGCGGCGGCACCGTCAGCGGCATGATCCAAACCACCGTCTGCGCCGAGCCGGGCGACTCCGGCGGCCCGCTCTACGACGGCACCAAGGCGCTCGGCATCACCTCTGGCGGCAGCGGCGACTGCCGCTCCGGCGGCACCACCTTCTACCAGCCTGTACGCGAGGCAGCCAACGCGTATGGCGTGACCGTCTACTGATCCACCAGCGACGCGAACAGAAGTGGGGGCGGGCCCCCGCCGGGGGCCGACGAACCGCCCCCCCGCTCACTAGTAAACAACACACCACCCCCACCCGCGCCCCCACCCCCCCCGCCGCGCCCCCCGCCGCCCCCCACTTCTACCCGGACGACACCAGAGTGACGGTAAGGGTCGACTACAACTGCGGGACCGTATCCGCCGCCGGGCGCCATCCGGCAGGTCGGCCAAATGAAGACGCTGTTGGGGATCTGGCCCGAGTGGGCTGTCAAGACATACCGCACCCCGGCACCGATTCCAAGCAGCCCATTGATCCGCTCCGGCACGGGCAACTAACGGGGCGGACCCCTTGCCTGCCGTGGTGACTTGAGGCGAGCGGCTGGTAGCCCCAGCCCGCCCTCGGCGTTGGCACCCGCACGAACGACCTCTCCCCCGCGCCCCAGCGCCCCAGCATGACCTCGTTGCTGGATGCGGAGGGCCGGTCATGCCTCTTGCGCCTCGTGCTTCTGTTCAGTGGACGCGGTGGTGGCGTCGTTGCGGGTACTGGTGCGTTTGTGGCGCACCTGCATGAGGCTCCATGCGGCCAGGGCGGCGGCGATGACGATGACGACGACGAGGAGGTCGGGGACCCTGTTGGCGCTCTGCAGAACGGCGCCCTCGAGGCGGGCCTGGTCGGATGCGCCGAGAATGCCGCCGAGGAAGGTGGTGCCGCCGGTGGCCAGCAGCAGAATTCCGACGGCGACCGTGAGCGCGCCGCCGATGATGCCGGTCCAGGTGTTCCACCACCGGCCGATGGTGACGGCGCGCGGGCGGACGAGGCGTTTCACGAACGGCAGCCGCCCCCACAGCAGGGCGAGAACAAGCAGGGGCAGCGCCATGCCCGCGGCGAAGATCAGCAGGACGATTCCGCCGGACAGCGCGTTGCCGGCAACGGCCGCGAAGGTCAGCACAGCGCCCAGCAGCGGACCGGCGCACACCCCGGCCAGGCCGTAGACGGTTCCGAGCGCATACACGGCGGCAACCGACGTGCCCTCAGCGGCCTTGGGACCGGACAGGAACGGCATCGGAATATTCATCAGCATGATCACTCCGAGGGCGATCACGACGATCGCGGCGACGGTGACCAGGACGAAGCGGTGCTGGTTCACGAACGCTCCGAGGGTCCCGGCGAGCACCCCGAGCGGGACCAGGGTGGTGATCAGCCCGAGATAGAACACACCGGTGCGGGCGACAAGCGCGGCGGGACTGCTGAACGCATAGGAGAAGAACGCCGGCAGCAACATCGCCGAGCACGGACTCAGCAGCGTGAGCACGCCGCCGAGGAACGCACCCAGAAGACCGAGCTCCATGGAGATCTACTCCGCCTGCGCCAGCGCCGTGTCGAGGAACTCGCGGAACGTGCCGAGTGGCTGCGCACCCGACAGCGCGGTGGTCCCGGCGACGAAGAACGGCACGCTGTTGACGCCGAGCTGCTGTGCCGAACGGGTGCTCTCCTGCGCGGCGGCGCGAAGCTCCGGGTCGTCGAGGTCGGCCGTGTACCGGTCGATGTCGGGCACGCCCGCCTGCCTGGCGAACGCGATCAGCGTCTTCCTGGGCAGATCCGGGTGCGATCCCTTCGGTGCGGCGTCGTACACGGCGGTCACGAACTCCATGAACTTGCCTTGCTTCGCCGCCGCCCGCGCAGCGACCGCAGCATCCTCGGACTGCTCGCCGAAGAACGCCACGTCGTGGATCTCGATACGCACCTTGCCCGTGTCGACGTACTCCTTGATCAACGTGGGCAGGGTGTCCCTACTGAACACTGCGCAGTACGGGCATCGCAGGTCCGTCCACTGCGTGAGCACGATCGGTGCGTCGACATCGCCGATCGCCATCGGATCGCCGGCGTCGCGGCGTACGAAAACTGGGTCGCCTGTCGCTTCCTCGGACCGTCCCGATGACACCGACGTCGAAGGTGCCGATGCGCTGGTCGGGCTCTGCCCGGGCAGCGACTGAGCTGTCACCACTACCCCGAGGAACGCGGCGATCACGCCCAGCACGATGTTCAGCCGTCGCGAACGGCGATACTTCGCCTCCATCACGTGCAGCGAGGCCTTTGTCGAAGAGGTCACCCCGCTAGGATACAAGATGGATCCAAAGGGTGCCTGGCGCCCCGTGACCGGCGGCAGGGCGTGAGCGCCGCGCTCACGACGCCTTCGGGATGAGCGCGCGGGTGGCCATGAGGACGGTGAGTGGGATGAGCGTGATGATCGCGAGGATGGACAGCGCCGAGAAGCTGGTGAGAGCGAGCAGGGGGCCGGCGGCGAATGCCGCGGTTGCGCCGCAGAGGTTCGAGAGCGCGTCGACGCCTCCTTGGGATGCGGCACGCGTCTGGGTGGCGACGGCGGTGCTGAACAGTGCGGATCCGGCGACGTTGACGAACGACCAGCCGACCCCGAGCAGAATCAGCGACACGATGATCCACGCGGTGTCGTCGGGCTTCGCGGCGCCGATCACGAGCGAGGCGAGGAAGATGACGATGCCGGCGCTGATCGTGAACCGGTGACCGCGCCGGTCGGCGATCAGGCCCACGAGCGGCGAGAGGCCATACATTCCGGCGATGTGCAGGCTGATCGTGATCCCGATGATGCTGATCGATCCGCCTTGGTGGGCGACGTGAACCGGGGTCATGGTCATGATCGAGACCATCACCACCTGGGCGGTGAGAATCGCGATCATCGCCACTCGGGCCCGCCGGTTCGTGCGGAGCTCGATGAGTACCTGGCGGATGCGGCCGGGATGCTTGCCCGCGGGAGCGCTTCGTGGTGTCTGCGCAGACTGTTCGAGCAGGAGGAGAGGGTCTGGGCGCAGCCACACGAACACGACGAGGCCGGCGAGTGCGAGGCAGATCGCCGCGATGAGGAACGCGCTGGCGAAGATGGTGAGCCCGGTGGCGGCACCGAAGAGTTCGCCGGGCACGCCGAGGTTCGGGCCGAGGACGGAACCGAGTGTTCCCACCCAGACGACCAGGGCGAGTGAGCGGGCTTTGTGTCGGGGTTCGGCGAGATCTGTCGCAGCGAATCGTGACTGGAGGCTCACCGCGGAGCCGGCACCGATCAGAAGGAGGCCGATGAAGAGCGGGACGACCATGCTCCACTGTGCTGCGGCGACCAACAGTGCTCCGCCGGCAGCGGCAATCCACCATCCGCCGCTGAGGGCGACGCGACGTCCGCGGCGCGCGGCGAGGTTCCCCAGTGGCAGGCCCAGGAGCGCCGCACCGAGTGTGCTGGCGGTGCGGGCCAGTCCTGCCCAGGCTTCGCTGTCGGTAACCTCTCCTGCCAGCAGCACGCCGATCGAGGGTGCGACGCCGACGCCGACGGTGCCGATGATCTGCGCAATGACGAGCACGGTCATCGTGCGTCGTTGGACGGCGTCGATGGTCGGACCCGCCTGGGTGAGGGAGGCGCTGTCGGCGCGGGCCGAGCATTGGGGTTCTAGCACGTGCTTCCTTGTCTGCGCGACGTTCTGGATTCCTGACGGGGCAGCAGCTGGATGCGGTGCCCGCAGGTGAGACGCGGTGCCGGTCTGGTGCACGACGTCGCTGAGGTCGGCGATTAAATCGTCGACATGCTCGAGTCCGACACCGAGCCGGATCAGGCCGAGGGTGATACCGGCGTCGAGGAGCTGATCCGGGTGAGCTGCGAGTGGGCGGTCGATGCCGGATGGATCACGAGGGATCGCACACTTCCGATGTCGGGAGGCGGCTGAGGGCGTGAGCTTCGACTGCTGCTCGGCCGGCGATGCCGCCGGTGATCTCAGAGAGGAACGCGGCACCGACGGCGACACCGTGCGGCGCGTAGACCGCAGCGGTGTAGCCGGCCGACCCTGAACCGATGATGATGAGCTGCCTCACGGGCACTCCTTCCTCTCGCGCCCGCCCGATGGGTGCTTCCCGAACAACGCCTGCCACCAGCCTTGGATTCTGATCGGACGCAACTTGTATCCTAGATGTCGATGCTCGTTCCCGCCAGTCGGGCGGCAGCCCGGTATGCTGCCGGTTGAATGCCTGTTGTACTGAATCGGGAACAAGATGTTCCGAGAGGAGGAGGGCCACGAGTGACGTCCGCTACCGGCGAGTCGGCCACCGACCAGGCGTACCGCAGGATCCGCGATGACATTCTCGGCGGCGTGTTCCCCAGCGGAACCATGCTCGGGGAAGCGGCACTCGCCGCACAGATCGGCGTGAGTCGTACCCCCGTCCGCACCGCCCTGGCCCGATTGCAGGACGAAGGGTGGATCACGATCTACCCCAAACGCGGTGCCCTGGTCAAAGGCCTCAGCGACCGCGCGATCCAAGACCTGGCCGACACCCGTCTCATCCTCGAGGTCACCTCCGTGCGACGCGCCTCAAGCCAAGCGCGTGAGATGCTCGCGGACCGTCTCGAGCAGGCGGTCGTCGAACAGGAACGCGCGTTCCGGGAACGCGATCTGGGCCGCTTCATCGAACTGACGATCGCGTTCCATCGATCGTTCGTGGAGTCCAGCCGCAACGAGGTCCTGCTGGAACTCAACGACCGCCTCGCCGATCGACAACGGTTCCTCCTGTTCAGCCACGGAGAACGCCTACTCGCACGGTGTGAGGCCATCATCGCCGAACACCAACACCTGCTCGCATCCCTGCGCACCGGCGACATCACCGGGTTCGGCGACGCGCTCCGCTCCCACCTCAGCGACAACTACGGCAAACCACTCGACCCCGTATGCCCGCCACCGTGACGACTCCGGTGCGGCCCACCAGCGGTTGACACACCCGGTCGCAGCCGCCAGCGACGCCCTTCAGAATGTGGCGATCGGGTTGACCGGGCTGCCGGACGTTCCGGCGAAGCGGACCGGCGCGACTGCGAGGTGGAAGTCCCACTGGCCGAGCTCGGCAGCCGTCGTCGCGCACGCCTCCAGGTCGCAGTTGTCGAGCAGCCACAGACCCATCGCGACGAGGCTCACGGCGTGAACCGGCATCAACACGCCTTCGTACCCCGACGGCTGGACGTCCTGAGGGGAGTCAGCGCCGATCAGCGCGACCTCCCGTTCATGCAGCCACGGCAGGCAGGACGCGTGCCAGCCTGCCTGCGTGAAACCGTTGGCCGCACCGGTCTCGTGTCGGACGCGGCCATAGCCGGTCCGCAGGAGCACCGCATCGCCGGATCGCACCCGCACACCCTGGCGACGCTCGGCCTCCTCGAGATCGTCGGGAAACACCCCCTGCCCCGGTTCCAACCACGACACATCGCGGACCCTCGCGATGTCCAGCAAGACACCACGCGTGACGATCCCGTTCGCCGCCGCCGTGACGGCCGCCCACCCCGATCCCGTCGCGGCGTCGACCAACGAGTGCGACCGCCCGTTGTACATCATGCCGTCCCAGAAGATGTGGCACGGCGAGTCGACGTGGGTGACGGTGTTGCCGTGGAAGGTGATGCCCAGCCGCTCGGACGAAAAGCCCCAGCGCCGGTCGGCGTGGAATCCGGGCACCGGCATGTCCTCGGCACCCGGCATGTCGGCGGCGCACGGGCACGTCGTCGTCGACCGCTCCATCTCTTCCGGTACGGCAACCTCCCATGCGCACGACACGCTCCTGCCGTGGCGCACGGCCCGCGCCGCCGCCAGACGGACGTCGTCGGTGATGTGGTTCAGGGTCCCCAACTGGTCGTCGTCGCCCCACCGTCCCCAGTTCGACAGCGTGTGGAAATATTCGAGCACATCGTCCTGTGTGGGAATCGGTCGCCCTGCCGTCATCCCAGCATCGACTCCTCCGGTCACGCGGTTCAGGCACCGCAGGCAGCGTATCCCGCCCTCTCCCGGGTCTTTCCTCCCTGCCGGCCCACGGCACCAGCTGCTGTCGTCGGTGAGCCGGCGGTCGCGCCCGTCGCAGTCGGCGGGTGAGGACCGCCCGTCATGACCGCATGCCAGCCGTCATGACATCATGACGAGCCGCACGGCGGCCAGGCCGGCGGCGGACCACCGACCCCGACAGCATCGGGCTGCGGCACCGCGGGAGTCAGAGGTGCCTGCACGAGGCCGGCATGGGTGCGGCGGAGCAACTCCAGGGCCATTGCCTCGCCCGAAGTGTCCGTCCCGAGGAGGCGGTTCACGTGCAGGTGTACGTAGCTGTGGCACAGTGCCTCTCGGGACCGCCACAGATTGCCGTCGCGGTGCAGTGCGGTGAGCTGGGCGATGGCGGACTCGAGTGCCGGCCGCCGGGCGTTGAGCAGCCGGGACACTTCGTCGTCGGTGGACGGGGCGGCTCCTATCGCCTGGCGCAGGGCACGTTGCCGTTTGCGGTACTCGAAGCCGCCGAGGCGGGAAGAAGGTGGACCGCCATAGGAGAAGGCGGCTCGTTCTTCCCGGGACAGGCCCAAGCAGGCCAGGAGGTCGTCGATGCTGGCCACGGCCAGCTCAAGCAGGTCTGTGCCGAGCCGGCCTTCGACACGGGCCTGCAGCATCTCGGCGACGCCCGGGCTGTCGGCCATGAACAGACGCTCTGCCGCCGCCATCCCTGCCTCGCCTCCGTACCTCTCGATTTCACGCTCGTACGTCTCGAACGAGAACTTCCCGCAGAGGCCATCCGCGTTCAGCCCGCCGGCCCAGGCACAGACCTGCTCCATCAGCGGGCCGGTGAGCGCAGCTGGATCTCCATGGAAGCGGAGGCGGACGTGGCACTCCGGATCCGCGTAGCGGACGAAGAACCAGCCGTCCGCGAGGCCGGACCGGGTGGCGTGCTCGGCGAAGGTGCGTAGGGGTCCACCGATCAGGTCCTCTTCTCGATGCCGGTCGCAGTAGAGCTTCAGGTACAGCCAGTCGCTGCCCGGTGGGCGCAGCCGTTCCACCGGGTCGACGACCTGAATGACGGACAGTGTGTCGCCACCTGGGCGCTCCCCGCCACGGCGGACGAGAGGGGCCACCACCTCGCACATGTGGCCGCCGTCGGTTCCCGGCAGCCAGGCGTGCTCCGGTCCGGGCAGCGCTTCCTGGAGCATCGCGGACCCACCGGGGACACCCGCCCTGAGTTCCTCTCGAAGCAGCTCGACGTCCCGTACGTCGTCGAGGTCGAGAAGCAGCCGGTTGTCGGCGACCGTCAGGTAGACGTGGCGGGGTACATCCCATGTGGTCCGCCACGCCGAGAGCGCTGGCCCGAAGCCGTCGTCGGGGCCGGACCCACTGGCGGTGGCCGGGTCGAGCCGCCACTGGGCGGGAGCCAGGACGATCCGGTGGCGCTGGACCCTTGGCAGGTAGGCCAGTCCAGCCGCCGGTCCCCAGGAGAAGGCGGTCAACTGGCAGCGGCCGTCGTGGGCGACATCGACCAAGAACCGGACCGCGGCCGACGCCCTCCGGGTGTTGAGCATGTGCCCTTGGACCCCGACTACTTCGGCTCCCCCCGCGGGCCAACTGACCACGAAGCGCCCGTCCCTGAGGCCGACGACCAGCTCGCGCACCGGTATCACGCCCTCGGCCGGAACGCCGGGCCATGCATCGACGAGGATCTCGTGTCGCCGGACAGCGGGCCTCAGCGCCACGTTCGCGGAGCGTGGGGGGTCGGGCGAATAGACGACCTCAGCAATGAGCGTGCTGGGGTCGTACGCCTGCTCGATGCGTGCGAGTTCAGCCAGCGCCTCCCCAGCGGGGCGCCCGAGAAGACCGGCGAACCTGCCCAGGCTGCGGCCAGCGGTGGACGCGCCGAGGCTGGGGCCGACGACGATCTGGAAGTCCCCACGGTCGATGGCGGCCGACGAGGCGGCGGCGACGAAGAAGGACAACTCAAGTGACGGCGGAATGTGCTCGGGGACAGGATCAGACGTGGCCAGACGGGCAAGAAGCTCGTCGTCCAGCTCCACCACTCGGCGGCCCTCCCGGTTGGCCGACACGGCGAGGTCGAGGAGGAGTTGGTCACGCGGAGCGCGCCTGGGCCTGCCCGCGCCGCCGTGGGAGGACGGCGGTCCGAGCCCGGTCGCGGGGTCGAGAAGCTCTAGCAGCGGGACTCGGCGGTGCGGCCCGTACCGGCCCTCGAACCTTCGCCGGTACTCCCCCAGGTGTGGCAATCCCTCCGGCAGGTGGCCCAGGCGTAGGAGCAGGTCAGCGGCCTCGGCCGCTTCGGCTGCCACCGAGGCGTGCAGTCCGGTGGACTGGAACGAGAGGGCGGTGTCGGTCTGCAGGAGCTTCCGCGCCCCACCACCGTTGGCGCCGCCCCTTCCCGTGCCGGCGCCCACAGCGGTCACGGCAGGACCCACATCGACCATCCGGTGCTGCAGAGGCCTCAGATGGTCCGCCTTCCGGTCGAGGGGCAGCTCGTCCCACCTGGCCAGCTCGTCGACCAGCCCGGCCAGTTGCCGGGCGACGGCGTGTGCGCGTTCCGAGGGGGTTGCCTCCAGGGACTTGCGCAGTCGCGTCATCGGATCGCCGCCGGTCGGTGCCGGGCTCAACTCGGAGATGAGGAATCCCTGCTCCAGCAAGTCTTCGACCAACCGACTGGCCTTGTCCGGCGTAGCACCGGGTATCTCCCGGACCGCCTGCACCAGGTCGGTTCTCGAGGTGGCCACCCGTGCCGCACCCAGCACGAGGCGTACGGCCGCTGTAGCGCGTACGGAGCTGCCTGCCCCGGGCCCCTCTGCGAGGATGGCGCGGCCACCGTGCAGCAGCACGGCGGGACTGGCCATCAGGCGCAGGTGCGGACGGATGTCCGGGTCGTCGCGTAGCCGCTCGGTCAGCTTCTGCAGCCAACCCATGTCGGCCCGCGTGTGGGTGCGTGATGCGGCCGGGACAATCGCGATGTTCGTGGTCTGGGCCCACCGCACCAGGCCGACTCCTGCGAACAGGCCGAAAGGCGTCGGCCTGGTGGTCATCCTGATGAGGTAGCGCCTGAGCTTGCGGGCCAGGCGGGGAGCCCGCCTGTCCTGGGGGCCGGTCCGCTCCAGTGCGGCGGCCAGATCGGGACTGGCCACCCGTATCGCAAGGGGCAGCAGCGGATCAGGGGGGAGCAGCGACGAGCCGGACCGGGCCGGGAGAGTGAGGTTGCGGGAGCCCGCTGGGAGGAGAGGGGCCCGTAGAACGGCCCATCCGAGCGGCTCGTACAGCACGGACCGGTGGCCCTGGCGTGCCCGTTGCACGCGGTGGGTTCCGGTCATGAGAGCAGGAAGCTCCGGTCCCAGACCGGCTCGATCCCGGTAGCTGCGGCCAGGAGGGTCATGGCGACACCGGCGGCACCGTCCAGCAGGCCGGCCCGGTCCACGGCGACGTCCGCCGTCTCCAAGGAGGCGTAGCCGAACGGCCGCTCGGGATCGTACGCCGCCAGAAGCTGATCGACGAGCTCAGTCGACGCGTCCGCGAGGGTGTCCGATGGGGTGTCTCGCGCGAAGCGCAGGACGATCTGGAGTAGCCCGGCCACACCGTGGCAGAAAGTGGGTGAGGGGAGGTAGCGCAATTCGACAGGGCGTCGCAGGATGCTGGTCATTCCCTCGACCGCCGCGCTGCGCAGCCCGCCGTCGTTCAGGGCGCAGCCTGCCAGCCACAGGGAACGCGCGACCCCTGGAGTGCCGTAACACCAGGCACCTCGCGTCGGGCCGGACCCTCCACCAGAGGTTGGCCGGCCCGCTGGCGTCAACGGCACGGCGTCGGGCCAGCCGCCTCCCCATACGTCGTCGACCCGCTGCGAGAGCAACCATCGGGCGAGGGCGCGCACCGCCTCGCGCTGACCGGGTACCTCGTAACCGCCGAGCAGGGCGAGGGAGAGCAGCGCCAGGGGGCCGGGTATGCCGTGTGCGAGCCCGCAGTTGAGCTGTCCCGAGGGATAGACACGGCGCGTCGACTCGGAGAGCAGCAGTTCCGGCGGGGTGGCCCAGCGGGGTATGTCTCGGGAGGGTTCGGCAAGGCGTACCAGAGCGGTGAGAACGTCCGGCAGCACGCCGAGCGAGTCGCGCCTCAAGAGGTAGGCCCCCACACCACTCACCCCGGAGACGAGATCGAAGGCGCTCACCGGCAGGCCGGTGTCGATGGCGTTCAGTCGCGCGGCGAGTTCCGACGCCTGCGGGGCCAGCAGCTCGTCGGCGGCCGCGAGCGCCCGCTGGTAGCGGTCGCCGTTCCGGCTCAGCGATTCCAGTGCGAAGGCGAAGCCGCCAAGTCCGGCGAACAGCCCGGCGTGCTCCGGGCCACCGTTCTCCAGAGCGGTTACCCCTTCAGCGAGGAAACCGTGGCCGACCGAGTCCCACCCCTCCCCCGGGAAGCACTGATCGAAATAGGAGCACATCACAGCGATCCCCGCATGCCCTCCAGCGAGTCCGCATGGGTTCCAGTGAACCGATTCGGGATAGAGCGTCTGGCGGCGTGCCAATGGAAGCGACCGAGCGATGCGTTCGCGATCAGTGACACGGATAGCGACATCCCGTGCCGCGAAAAGCGCCGCGCTCTGCCGGGTCGCGTCGAGGGCGCCGGTCCAGACCGGCGAAAGCACAATGTCAGGCGTTGCGGACTCAGGCACTGGACTCCCTTGGGTTTTGAGGTCGGTGAGGGGTGCACGCGCTGCGAGGCATCCCGGTGGTGATCGTCAACCAGGGGGCCGACGCGCTCAACAGCGAGGAGTGCAGGCCGTCTCAATGCAGCTGATCGTTTTGTCCCAATCCTCATCCGGAAGGCAGCCCGTGCAGGTCGACTCACAGGAGGGCCAGATGTCGCACGTGTTGGTGCATCCCCAGTCCCCACACGTGCACGTCCAGAACGCTTCGGTCCACGGAATTGGCCGACAATTCCCCTCTGGGTCCGTCATCGGTTGGGTGTACTCGTCGATCGGGTTCGTGTTCTCGTCATACAGGGCGGCACGGAACTCCGGCCGACGCCGTGCCCGCTGGGGGCCGCGGCGCACGGGTCCGCCGGCAGATGTTGTTCGCCTTCGCCGAAGGTCCAAGTCGAACTCATCCGGCGGCCGGGCCGATGCCGTGCGCGTGTAGGCGATGTGGGCACCCTTCTTCAACGTGATCTGGGTTGCCTCAGTGCCGAGGAACGGCGCTTTCTCAGATGGAATCCGCGAACTGTCGAGGACGTCACTGACGGAGAACTCGATGAAGTAGTCGAGCCCTTTCGTGAGGTAGAGACGCCTGTGGCCGGGTCGGTCACTGTCTCCCAGCAGCCCGCTCACGGTGAGACCGACCTCCGGCGGTCGCGAGGGGTCCGGGCGCAGCCGTTCGACCAGTGGGTCTTGGTGGCCTTCGACGTCCCTGAAAGGGCTGTTGTCCGTGGAGTCAGGCATAACGTTCTCTCAAAATGATTCGGGCGGCCCGAAACGCGAGTAGCTGCAGGCCTTCACACCTGGCATGATTCTCCTACGTCCCTGAGACCCATGTGAGCGAATCCCTGAGTCTTCCACCCTGGATGATCAGCGGACGACAACGGTCGATACCGCAGCTGATCATGGACCCGACGCCAGCCGGCGTCTCAGATAGGGGTCCCTCGTCGCACAGCCGTAAGGCGCACTGAGATCTGGCCGGGGCGTCGACCAGCCCATTCTCAATAGACCTGCACCGAGACGGTTCTCGCCCTCGCCGGCCGTAGCGGCCGATGAGCGGGGTTGTCCGGCTGGCGCATCGGCGAGCGGCGGCAGCGGATCGCCTCGGATCGCCCGACTTCGCCAAAGCCCTATGTGCGGCGGACGGCTACGCCTCGGTCGGCGCGGGCGGTTATCACGGCGAGGGGTACCTACCGGCGCAGATCGATCGGCGCCAGTCTCAGGTTGTGGCCCGCTCAGACGAGCCGCACGGGAACTCGCCCTGAGTCGTCGCTCAGCCGGCTGGGTTGGGGTGTTCGGGGGGCCGCTGTCTGGCGTGACGTTTGTCGAGTACGGCGACGAGCAGGAGGACGAGGGCGGAGAGGCTGGCGGCCGCCAGCGGTGAGGTGTGGGACAGCAGTGGGGTGAGAGCCAGCAGCAGGGTGACCCCGATGATCCGGCGGCCGGACACGCGGGCGAAGACGAGGTATTCCAGGCGGGCTCGGCCGGCCAGGAAGATCACCGGCCCACCCGCGATCATCGCCAGCCAGGGCGGGTAGGTGTAGTGGCTGTGGTGGTGCTGCACCAGATCAAAACCGATCGCGGTGACCACGATCCCCAGCACCATCAGGGCATGGGAGAAGCCGACGTGCCGCCCCCAACTGGCAGGGTCACGGCACTTGTCGAGGGCCTCACCGAGAAGTGCCCCGGCGCGGAAGAAGTAGATGCGCCACAGCAGCACTGTCGTGGCGAACGCCACCAGCAGCCCGAGCGTCTCGTAGCGGGCGCGCGGCCCAGAGGTGTAGACGATCCCGACGGCGAGGATGCTCTCCCCGAGCGCGATGAGCAGGAATTGGGGATACCGGTCCGCGAGATGACGACCACCAGCCTGCCACACGGTGGCCCGCCCACGTCCCAGGCCGGGCACCGGCCACCCCAACCGGGCGGCACCCAGATCGAGCACCACCGCCGCCGTCCACAGCGCCACCCGAGCCCCGTCCTCGGTGAGCGCGCCGGCGATCCAGCCCACGGCGGCAATGCAGAACCAGACCAGAATTCGCGAGTACAGGCGGCGCAGGGTGTGCGAACCGAGACTAAAGGCTATGACAGCGACCCGGGTGACCTGCACCGTCACGAACGGCAGCGCGAAAGCCAGGCCGTCGCGTCCGAACGCCTGCGGAATCGCCGTGCCCATGATCAGCAACCCGAGGGCGCTGCCCAGCACCACCAGCTGCGTGCCCGCGCGTCTCGGTTCGAAACGGCTGGTGATGTAGGCCGTCATGGTCCACAACCACAACAGCGACGCGAAAAGCAGCAGCGTACGGCCGATACTCGCCCACCGCTCGCTGATGCTCTCACTGTCGAACCCAGGCACCGCCTGCTCGACCAGCCGGGTCAACGCGAAAACCATGACGAGGTCGAAGAACAACTCAACGAAGGTCGCCTGCTGCCCGCTGCCCTCCTCCCGCAGCATCCCTACCGCCCGACCACCGCGGCGTCCCCGCCAGCCCTCCCGTCCCCACACACGAACATCACACCGCAGATGCGGGAGTAGGCACCCAGGGTTTCCCGGCTCAGAGCGCGAACCCACCGGTCGAGGCTCGCCCCCGCGGGGTACGGCGAGTGGTCCGGCGACGGGTGGCGTAGGCGGTGGTGCCGTAGCGGGCGGCGGGGAGGGCTGGGCTGGCGAGGACGGTGGCGGCCTGGATTGTGAAGACCGCGGGGCACCTGTGGCTCGGCGAGGTCGTTGCCGCCACCGGGCTGATCCTGCTGATCTTCGCGCCCTCGCCCGCTCCGGCCGCGCCCCGGTAGCTCCCGCCGCCGTCGGCGCCTACATCGCGGCGTACTGGCTCACCTCGTCCACCTTGTTCGCCAACCCGGCGGTCACCATCGGCCGCGCCTTCACCGACACCTTCGCCGGGGTCGCCCCCACCTCGGTGCCCGGCGGGCGCCCGGGCCTACTACGACGACCGGGCCAGCGTCGGTTGCACGGCCCCGCCGCCGTACTGTTGCAGGGTGACCGTGCCTGCCGATCACATGTCCACCGTCCTGGCGCCGTTCGTGGTGACGCTGGAGGCCTACGATCTTGGGCCGGGTCCGGTCGGTGTTCATCGCGGGCTGCCATCGTCGACGGTGTCGATCACGATTCCCGAGGAGGACTCGCTCGAGATCGCGTGGATCAGACGGCCCGGCTCGCGCCAGAGGCTACGGGCCGTGGTCGCCGGACTCCACTTGGATGCGGCCGAGCTGAGGCAAGAGCGGTGCACGCGCGGGGTGTACGTGACGCTCAGCCCACTGGGTGCCAGCACACTGCTGGGGCTTCCGGCATCGGTTCTGGCCGGGCAGGTCGCCGACCTCGCCGATGTCGTCCCGGCGATGGCCGACCTGCCGGAGCGCCTGATGGCCTGCCGATCCTGGCCACGCCGTCGCGCACTTGTCGAGCACTGCCTGGTCAGTGGCCTGTTTCGTCATGGCGAGCGCGCGAACCACGACGAACTGCGGGCCACGCTGGCGGCCCTGTCCGAGGCCAGCCGGGTGCAGGAGGCCGCTGAGCTACTCGGACGCTCCCGACGGCACCTGAGCAGTACGGTCCGTGCCGAGTTCGGGGTGACGCCGAAGGAGTACCAACGGCTCGTCCGCTTCGAGACTGCCCGGGGCCGGCTCGTGGCCGCCGCCAATGCCGGAAAGATCAGTCTGGCGGCGGTGGCCGCCGCCTCGGGTTTCGCCGATCAGGCCCATCTCACCCGCGAGTGGCGGGCCATGGCCGCGTGCACCCCGACGGAGTGGCTACGCGCCGAGGGCCTGGCCCCGCGGTGTGTGCCAGCCGACGATCGGCCACCCGGCAAGGAGCGCGCGGGCGGTTGACGACCGGTGTTCCTTCCGAACCGGCCGGCGATCATCCGCCGGGTTCGTTCCCAGATGTTCAAGACTCTGCCGCCGCCCGATCCAATGATGGGGGCATGAAGTCGTTCACCCCTCGTCTGATCGTCTCGAATCCGGACTCTGCGTCGGTGTTCTACCAGGTTGCCCTCGGCGCCGAGGAAGTGTTCCGGGCCCCCGCGGGCGACGACGGCCGACCCACCGTCGTCGATCACCGTATCGGCCGTTGGTCCTTCCGGGTCTCGCCTGCCGTCTCGTCGTGGGGGTGGCTCTCACCGGGTGATCTCGGTGGATCCGCAGTCCTCCTCGAGATCGAGGTCGATGACCCGGACGGAGTAGGCGACCGCATGGTCGCCCACGGCGCCGAGGTGATCGTGCCTATCGAGAACCGGCCCTACGGCAAGCGCTCGGGTCGCATCCGTGACCCGTTCGGCCATCTCTGGATCATCACAGGCGAGCTACGCTGAGGCCCGACCGGCGACCCGTTGAGCACAGGCCGTGACCACTCCTCGCCGTGCGCTCAACCTCATGGACGTGCAGGAGGACTACTCCGGCGGCAGCCCGCCGGAGATCCAGTACCGGCCCCCACGCCGAGTCTGCCGCAGATCACGCACGCGATCGATGCGGCCACCTCCGCGGGTATTCCTGTCGTAGCCGGAGCCGCGGTGCCGGGGCAGCGCGGGGTGGAGCGGCGCCGCATCTCACCGATTAGGAGCCGCCCGGCGCTCTCCCGCGATCCACGTCTGAATTTCGGTCCGTTCCTCTTCCGTGAGGTCCATCTGCGCGTTCGCGGCCAACCGGAGGACGTTGTCTGCGAAAGCGTCAGCCAACTCCGACGCAACAACACTGGCAGACCGCCACTCGACCCGGGCGTAATGGAAGCCCACCAGGACGAAGTGCACCGCATGGCGCGGTACGGCATGGCCCAACTGGCCACAGGCGACGCGGATCGCGCGTTCGGAATCGGTCTCAGTCCGGTCCTTGTCTACCTGGCCCTCCTCCACGATTGCTTCGAACAACGCCGCGTAGGCCTGCGTGCTCAGCAGCGGGACGCCGACAACCCGGTGGACCCGCTCGGCGACCTCGGGAACATCGACTGGTGCGACCGGTTGGTGCCGGGCGGGGTCTCGTAGCCAGCCAGGCTGAGTTTCGTCCATCACCAGACGCTCGTCCTGGATTGAGACGATGAACTGCTTGAAGGTCCCGAGTCCAGCCCACCCCGTGGTGGCGGCGGTGCCCACGGCGTTCCGAACGGCGTGAGCGGCGGTCGCCATGTCGATCGGCGCGGGAGATTCGCGGACGAGGTTGCGAACGATCTGTTCCATACGGGCCCGTAGAGCCATGTTGGGTTGGCCGTCGGTGGTGGTCGGAGTGATCCGGGAGCCCGTTGACGGCTGCGCCGGGATTCGCAGCTGATCGGGCTCGTCGTCCGCGGATCCGTCCACGCCGAGCGCCTCTTCGATGAACATCGTGTCCGGGATCGCAAAGTCACATGCGGCTTGGAGCGCCGCCGCTGTCGGACCGTTGACCAGCATTGCGGTGCGCCGGTCGTGTTCCCGTAGTCGCAGCAGAACGGGTGTAAAGTCGGCGTCGGCCGAGAGGACGATGAACTCATCGAACCGGGTAGGATGCGCAAGGGTATCCACAATGTCGAGGACCATGTGAATGTCAGCGCTGTTCTTGCCCATCGCAGTCAAAGCGGGACAGTCGACGACCCGAAAACCGGCACGGGTGAAGTAGGCGCGGTATTGCCGCGACGCCGCCGGGTCGAGGTAGCAGATCCTGCGCAGCAGCGCACGTGGGCCCTCATCCTCCTCCACCACCCGAAAGGGCCCGAGGTCCTGCTCCATCCATCGCACCCACCGTCCGGGGTCGGTGGCAAAGATGCGAGCAGCTTCCGGACTGGAGTTGCGCAATCCAATATGAACATTTTCGAAATCAACAAACAGCGCGGTACGCCGAAGCCGCGAGGCGGCCTGCTCATCCATGCCGTTCACGATTCCGCACTCTGAAGTGCTCGTCAACGTACCGAGGATGTCGAAGTCGATTGGCGATCGCCGGATGTCTGGCTCCTGGGCCGAGAAGCACGCCCGGACGCGTTCCTGCCCAACCTGGCCAGCGCGTTGCACAACCTCTCGATCCCGGTTGGCTGGTCTGGGCCACTACGAGGACGGGCTGGCAGCCAGCGAGGAAGCCGTCACCATCCGCCGGGAGTGGGCCGCCAAGTGGCCCGATGCCCACAAAGACGATCTTGAGAAGTCGGTGAAAATTCGGGCCTTGCTCAAGAGCTTCGGTGGCGAACCTGCTCCACTGCCTGAGACGTGATAGCGGCCCGTTATCGCTCCCAATGGCTGACAGCGGGTGAGCCCGACGACGAGCGGGTGTCATGACGGCCCCGGAGCAGCCTGGCGGCCTGGTCCCGGTTGAGGCCGCTGAGCGCGTCGACATGGTCCGTGACCGGGCGGCGGCCTTGGCGCTGCGGGCGGCGTCGCTGCACGCCCAGGTCGCGCCCCGGCCCACGACGCAGCCCCGGCCGCCCTCAGCGGAGCAGCACCGCCTGTTGGCCGCGCAGCAGGTGGCGACCGCTCACCCAGGCCCTGGCCGACCTCGGCAACCCGAAGATGGCCGTCACGGTGATGCTCAGGTGCGGCGACCCGGCGCGGCGCCAGGCCCTCTACCCCGCAGCCGGGCAGGCCGTGCACCAGGCAGTCCGCGACGCGCCGCCTCCACCGTCGCCGTCAGCGGCGCCGAACGCGCAGCCCACCGCTTCGGCCGAACAGCCCCAGGCGGCCGACCATTGGCGCCTGCCGAGATCGTCGCCGCCACCACCCAGGAGGACCGGGCGTTGCTGGACGCCTGCAGCATGCAGGCCTTCCGCGTCGACGACGTCCAGGCCGCCATCCACGCCCGCGACCGGGTCGCGTTTCCACCGCGTACGCCACCGCGATGACCACCGCGATCAGTGAGGTCGACAACCCGGACGCCGTGGTGCGGCTTGCCGAACTGCACGGCGATGAGGCGTTCCGCACCGGCCTGACCAACCTGCTCTGGGACAAGCTCGCGCCGCTCCTGCGAGCCGAGCGCCAGGGCGCGACCGGCTCGGCGGTCGACTCGGCCTCGGTCGCCGCCGAGGCGTTCCTCCTTGCTTCCCGTCGAC